>JADFUO010000289.1 GCA_015222115.1 Bacteroidota bacterium
AAAATCTAAAATCATAAATCTAAAATTTTATCAACATAATTGACTTTATGGACGAACTAATTATCCCTTTTTTTAAGTAACATTACATTTTCAACATGGTGGGTATGAGGGAACATATCCACAGGCTGAATTTTATCAACAAAATAGTTATTGTTCATTAAAGCAATATCACGTGCCTGTGTAGCAGGATTGCAACTAATATACACAATTTTTTCAGAAGAGATATTTATAAGCTGTTTTATAACTTTCTCATGCATACCTGTTCTGGGAGGGTCAGTAATTATAATATCGGGCATGCAATTTGAAACTATGAAATTTTCGTTCAGGATTTTTACAATATCACCTGCAAAAAATTCAGTATTGTAAATTTTATTGATTTTTGAATTTTCCTTAGCATCCTCAATGGCTGATTGTATGTATTCAATCCCGACAACTTTTTTAACCGAACCTGCAATAAAATTTGCAATAGTACCTGTGCCTGTGTAAAGATCATAAACGATTTCATTAGCTTTTAAGCCGGCAAAATTCCCTGCAATCTTATAAAGCTCATAAGCTTGTTCCGGGTTGGTTTGATAAAATGATATGGGTCCGATTTTAAACTCAAGTTTAGTATTTTTATTCCGAAAAGCAGGCATTGATTCAATAATGTATGGTTTTCCCTTAAACAGATAAACAGGCAGGTTGGAGATATCATCATTTTTTTTATCATTAATTATATACATTAAGGACGTTATTTCAGGGAATTTTAAAATAATAAAATTTAGAAGCTTTTCAATTTCTGTTTTATTTTCATAATTAAAAACAAGAATAATCATTAAATCTCCATAAGTAGTATTACGAATAATAAGGTTACGTAAAAATCCCGACCATTTTTTAACATCATAAAAGCTCAATTTATTTTCCAATGCATATTGTTTAACTGCTAATCTTATTGAATTTGATGGTTCTTTTTGAAGATAACAATTGTTCAGGTCAATTATTCTGTCAAACATTCCTGGCATGTGAAAGCCTAGGCCATTCATATTGCGGTCTTCAAATTTTATCTCTTTTGAGAACTCGGTTAGCCATTTTTTATTTGAGAAAGTAAATTCCAGTTTATTGCGGTAATAAAATATGTTTTTTGAGGGAATAATTGGAAGAATTTCAGGAATTTTAAATTTACCGATTCGTGTTAAATTATCTTCTACCTGTTTTTGTTTGTAGAATAATTGGTCGTTGTAATTCAGGTTTTGCCATTTACAACCGCCGCACAAACCGAAATGTTCGCATTTTGGAGTAATCCTTTTATCAGAATATTTATGAAATTTTATAGCTTTACCTTCGTAAAATGATTTTTTTCTTCGAATTACTTTAATATCAACAACATCGCCGGGAACTACAAATGGAACAAAAATTACTTTGTTTTTTATTCGTGCAACCGCCTTTCCTTCCGAACCGGCATCAGTAATTTCAACTTCTTCAAATATTGGTAAATCATTCTTTTTTTTTCTCATATTATAGCTTCTTAAAAGGCTTTTATTAACGATATTTATTAAAATGTATTTTACTAATTACAGTAAACAGAAGTAGTTGCAGGATTGAATGTTGAATATCGAATATCGAATATTGTAATTTTGAACCAGATGAATCGGAGTTGTTGACAGTTCCATCTGCGTCGAGATCTCCATTTCGCTCCGATTGGCAGTTGGTAACAGCTTGAGTGTATTATCATTTAGAGTTGTTTCTAAACAGCAAATAGCACATAGCACATTTAATTTTCTACGTGTTATGTGCTATTTGCTACTTGTTAATTTAATAACCGAATAACAGCATAAACTGCCACAACAATATATTAATCTACCTTCACCATTTTCGTGTACAGTCTGTTATTTCCATTTTTCAACTCAAGGAAATATATTCCGGCATCAAGATATGATCCGTCATAATGATAAATATTATTTCCTGGATTCAACCAATCATCGGAGATATTTGTTATCAGTTGTCCATGTAAATTATACAGACTCAGACATATTTTTTCAGCACTATTAAGTTCTATATTGATGGTTGTATTTCCATTAAATGGATTAGGATAAATAACAACTGACGCAGAGTTGATTGAAGAATAATCATCTATTCCGAGGGGGCCTAATGAGCCATCAAGGTGTACATTCTGTGCATAGATACCATAATCTGAAACATCTCCGGGTGTTTTACTTTCCCTGATATCGGACCAGGTTGCTATCCACTGGTTAGCCTTACATTCACTAACAGCAATATAACATTTTTCACCTGGATAGCTGGAAACAGTAACTCTTTCTGAAGTCCAGACAAACTCACCGGCAGGATTGATTCTCATGGCATAAATTTCCCCTTCAATGAGGGTATCAGGAGGCCCGAAATTAACGAATGTTTTGATGTAAAACACCGCGATGTCATTCTCAGTGCTTGGACGTATGATCTGGTCAAAATAAGCAGTATCGTTACTGCACTCCAGTTCTACAAAGATTTTTGCCGTATCGCTCCACATCCGTTGCCCTGCAAATGACATCTTCTGTCCACCAATTCCGAAACAATCGAGAAGGTTTACTCCGTCATAATGATACTCGACCCAGAACAGATAAAGCTCCTCGTTATTAATATCAGCATAGATATTTGGCTCCCACCGTTCATTGTTGTAATTGGTAGATACCTCTATTGGATATGGCCAGTCCAGGTTTCCATTTTGATCAATGTGCTGAACAACGATGTTCCCAAGAATATAAAAAATCTCCGTGTCCCAACTTATAAATACTCCGCCGTTACCATCATTTGCCAGCTGCAAAATGACGAAATCATCGAGGTAAGACATTATATTTCCTGTATCAACTCGGACAGGATCAGGCCATACCGGATTTCCACCAAGATCAAACTTCTGCGTATAAATATGAAAAAATACAGGGTGTCCAGGAAAAACAGTGTCGTTTTCCGGCCTGTATAGCCAGGCGACAATGTAATGATCATCTTCAGTATAGATAGGCACACTGAAATAATACTTTAGGGTATCATTACTGATCTCCTTTCCATCACCCCATAGCACATTACCACTTGCAGATACTTTTTGCATCGTGATCCTTTCCAGATCACTTTTTAAATCTGGATCGCGGTCAAATACAAATATAAAATCTCCCCCAGAAGTTTCTATCACCTTTGGAAATGGATTAAAATCAGTGTTATTGGATAGAATGACACCATTATCCCCCCATAAAAAGCCTGCATCTTGTGACATTCGATAGGCATATGCATTACTATAGCCTGTTCTTATATCCTGAGTGGCAAGTACAGCGTTATCCTCATTGTCGATAATCAGAGAATAATCGGTTACCCAGCTCCAGGTGGGATTGTCACTGATCATTAAACCTTCAGTTCCCCATAGCTTATATCCTTCGGAATCCAGTCGCTGCATATAGACATTAAAGTTCAGAGCATCACCAGAAAACCAGGAAATATAACTTAGACCGTTTTGATCGGTTACGATTTTCGGTGTGACCTCCCAGTCACTGGAATTCTTTATTTCCGTATTGACATTAGGATCACTGCTCCATTGAGCCAGGCATAACAGAGGGAAAAGAAAAAAGACAAAAAGCAAAAAAGAAGTTAATTTTTTCATGATTTTAAATTTTTTAAGATTAATAATTCAGATAATAAGAAAGATAGATAATTTCATTATTTAATTTCAAACCCTTATTTTTTTGGTCTGTAAATATATGAAATAATCAGAAAGAAGTCAAGTTTAAATAATAGTTATTTTCCATGCAATCTGCTTTCCTGGCTTTACAGGAATGTTTCAGGATTTAACTACTATCCAGATTATGGGCTGATTACAAGATGATAAAACCCCATCAACAAATCAACTTTGTTTTTTTCTTATTTTTATCTAACTTAGTACATAAATAATGGGAAAAGAAATTGCAAAGCTTTTCACTCCTGATAATTTTGAGAAAGAAGCACAACAAAAATTATAAGAGATCAGAGAAAAGGCTGTTTTGCGCGATGTGCTATCCCGTAATCCGTAATTCGTAACTCGTAATATCCCACTAAGGTGGTTTTAATTTTAAGTTTATTATTTGAATTAACGTAGTATCTATGTTGCAAAAATACAACTTAATAAATTATTAGAAAAAACTTAGTCGAATTGCTATATAATTTAGTTTAATATGAAGGAAGCTATTCATGCCAATCGGGACAGAAAGATTTAACAACGCCCTGTTAGAAGCGTTTGAACTTACAAAAGGGTATACACGGGAACATGTTTTACTTTGCCTTGTGCCTCCATTTTTTATTGCCGGAGTAATTGCGGTTTTTATTAGTCAGGGAGCTGTAATTAAGTATTTCGGAGCATTTATGTATTTCGCTACTCTTACAGAAATACCGATAATTCAAGGCTTGCTGAACAACGGAATGGGACAAGGACCCGCTCTTGCATTATTATTGGCAGGTCCCGCTTTATCATTACCAAACATGCTTGTAATTCGTAGTGTTATCGGAACACAAAAGATAACTGTTTATGTTATTTTAGTTTCTGTTATGGCAACTATCAGTGGATTGATTTATGGTTCATTGTATTAACCCGTTTTATTCATACAAGAACATAGTGAATTGTATGAATGTGCGATGGATAGAGGAAAGCAAAACGGGAACCCCCGATTTAGAAATACCCAAATTTGGGGATTGAAAAGAAAACAAATTTGTTGGTATTTCTTAATCGCAGAAAATTCGTGAATTTTCCGGGTTAAATTTGGTAGATTTACTATCTATTCATATATTTGAAACCTAAATTAAACAACACTGTATTTTAATACAAACTGTTATAAAATTATTTTATAATGAAAATTTTACCTATTGAAAAAGTAAGAGAAGCTGACGATTTTACCATCAAGAATGAGCCGGTTAAATCAATTAATCTGATGGAAAGAGCAGCAACTCAATGTTACAAATGGATAATAAAGAACATTGATAAGAAACATATAATTAAAATATTTTGCGGTCTGGGTAATAATGGCGGAGATGGTTTGGTTGTCGCACGGCTTCTGGCTGATAAAAAATATAAAATTGAACTTTTTATAGTCAGGTATTCTGATAAATGCTCAAAGGATTTTAAAATTAATTTTGAACGTATTTCTAATTATACGGATATTAAGATAGCAGATATAAAAGAAAATGACAAGTTGCCGGAGATTAATAAAAATGATATTGTAATTGATGCATTATTTGGTTCGGGATTGTCAAAACCTGTCAAAGGATTTATTGCAGATGTAATTGAAAATATTAACAAGAGCAAAGCGATAATAATTTCAATTGATATGCCATCCGGATTATTCAGTGATGTTAGTTCGGTTGGTATTGATGGAGCAATAATTAAAGCCGATTATACATTATCTTTTCAATTCCCGAAATTTGCTTTTATGTTTCCCGAAAATGATAAATATGTTGGTCATTGGTATGTTCTTCCTATTGGTTTACATCCTGAATTTATTAAATCTGTTAATGTAAAACATTTTTATCTTGAGAAAGAAGATTGCATAGAGATTTTAAAAACCCGTAATAAATTTGCACACAAAGGAAATTTCGGTCATGCACTTCTGATTTCGGGAAGTTATGGAAAGATGGGTGCTGCAGTTTTAGCTTCTAAAGCTTGTTTAAGGGCAGGAGTGGGGTTGTTAACAACCCATATTCCGGCTAAAGGAAATGATATTTTGCAAATTTCTGTTCCTGAAGCAATGGTAAGCATTGACAGACATGAAAATTATTTTTCAGAAGTTCCTGATTTGGCAATGTTTAATGCAATTGGTATTGGTCCGGGTATCGGACAGGAAAAACAGACCCAGAATGCTTTAAAATTATTAATTCAAAATTCAGGTGTTCCAATGGTTTTTGATGCTGATGCAATTAATATTTTAGGTGAAAACAAAACATGGATATCGTTTGTTCCGAAGAACAGTATTTTTACTCCTCATCCAAAAGAATTTGAAAGATTAGTTGGTAAAGCTGATAATGATTTTGAAAGAAACAAACTACAACTTGATTTTTCGTTTAAATACCAGGTTTATGTTGTATTAAAAGGTGCTAATACGGCAATTACTACCCCATTAGGTAATACTTATTTTAATTCAACAGGTAATCCCGGCATGGCTTCAGGCGGGACAGGGGATGTTTTAACAGGTATTATTCTTGGTTTACTAACTCAGAAATATACTTCATTAGAAGCTTGTATTTTGGGTGTTTACATTCATGGTTTAGCAGGCGATATTGCTGCTTCAAAAGTTGGAGAAGAAGCATTAATAGCAGGTGATTTGGTTAAATATATGGGGAAAGCTTTTAAGAAGTCAAAAGTGTGATGTCAAATGTAAAAATTCGTAATTCGTAATTCGTAATCCGTAAAAGTGATAGTAGTCCACAATTAATTACCATCGAATTACCATCGAATGACAACTTACAAAATAAGATTCAGGGAAGTATAAGGTGTGTTGATTATGCAACTTTTAATTTTTCTAAAATATCTTCCTCAACCCGCAAATTATTAATAATAAAGTTTTGCCTGTCCGGAGTGTTTTTACCCATATAAAATGACAGTATTTCGTTTATAGAAAAATCACGTCGCAGAAGAACAGGGTCAAGACGCATTGAAGAACCAATAAAATGTTTGAATTCATCAGGTGAAATTTCTCCCAGCCCTTTAAAACGGGTGATCTCGCAGTTTAATCCAAGCTTTTTAAGTGCTTTATCCTTTTCTTCTCCCGTATAACAATAAAGTGTTTCTTTTTTATTTCTTATTCTGAACAAAGGAGTTTGCAAAATAAAAAGACGTCCTGATTTGACAAGGTCAGGATAAAACTGAAGGAAGAAAGTCAGGAGCAACAAACGTATGTGCATACCGTCAACATCAGCGTCGGTAGCAATAACAATATTATTATATCTGAGGTTATCAAGGCCTTCTTCAATATTTAAAGCAGACTGCAATAAATTAAATTCATCATTTTCATAAACGATTTTTTTGCTCAAACCAAAACAGTTCAGGGGTTTTCCTTTAAGACTGAAAACTGCCTGCGTATTAACATCCCTTGACTTGGTTATTGAGCCGCTTGCTGAATCTCCTTCGGTGATAAATAGTGTTGTGTCAAGTCTTTTTTCATGATTACTATTAAGATGAATGCGGCAGTCTCTGAGTTTTTTGTTATGAAGACTGGCTTTTTTAACACTTTCGCGGGCTAATTTTTTTATGCCGGCTAATTCTTTTCGTTCTTTTTCCGATTGAAGTATTTTGCTTAGTAATGCTTCGGCAGTTTCAGGATTTATATGCAGATAATTGTCAAGGTTACGTTTAACAATATCATTAATATAATTCCTTATGGTCATGCCACCGGGTTCAATATGCTGTGAGCCTAATTTTGTTTTTGTTTGAGATTCAAAAATAGGTTCCATTACTTTTATACTGATAGCTGCTAAAATTGATGTTCTTATATCGCTTGTTTCAAAATCCTTGTTATAAAATTCCCTGATGGTTTTTACAATCGCTTCACGAAAAGCAGCCTGGTGAATTCCTCCCTGGGTTGTATGCTGCCCATTTACAAATGAATAATATTCCTCGCCATATTGTTTTGAACTGTGTGTAAAAGCAATTTCAAGGTCGTCTTCTTTTATGTGAATAATAGGATAAAGAAATTTGCCGTTACCATTAATATTTCTGTTCAGCAAGTCAAGCAAGCCGTTTTTTGCATAAAATCTTTCTCCATTAAAATAAATACTCAAACCATTATTAAGGAAAACATAATTCCATAATAATTTTTCAACATATTCCCCGATAAAATGAAAGTTGCCAAAAATGTCCTCATCAGGTATCAAGGTTACGATAGTGCCCGGTTTTTCATTATTTTTATGAATCTTAAAGTCATTAATTAATTCGCCACGACAATATTCAACAATTTTTGTTTTTCCTTCTCGTATTGATTGAACTTTAAAAGAAGACGACATGGCATTTACAGTTTTAGATCCAACACCATTCAATCCAACGGCTTTTTTAAAGACTTTAGAATCGTATTTAGCACCTGTGTTTATTTTTGAAACGCAGTCAGCAACCTTTCCTAGCGGCATGCCTCTTCCGTAATCACGAATAATAACCTTTTTGTCTTGAATAGTGATTTCAATGGATTTACCAAATCCCATAACAAACTCATCAATTGAGTTGTCAATTATTTCTTTTATCAGAACATAAATTCCATCATCCTGCGAAGCTCCATCGCCCAACTTCCCGATATACATACCGGGACGAAGACGAATATGCTCTTTCCAGTCAAGCGATCTGATACTTTCCTCTGTGTACTTCTCAAGCATACTTTACCATTTTGCCACAAAAGTATATATTCATTCAATTGTTTTTTTAGAAAAATAGATTATTTATTAAATACTGATTGTTGAAATCTTTTTTCAGTTTAATTTCTACTCTAATGTTAGTAAAAAAGCATGTAATTTTATCACAACTTTATAACTTAATAAAGTTTTATTTTTATCAATCTAAAAAAAAATTGCAAATAATAGTCATATTTCATATATTTGCTAAATAATATTTGTATATTTGCATTAGTTGTAATGAATTATTAATCAATTAAACTTAAAATGGAAGAATCAGGAAACAAAGAAAGAAGAGAAGAAATCTTCTCACGAGCTGTAAGAGCCGGAAAGAGAACGTATTTTTTTGATGTTAAAGAAACACGCTCCAATGAGTATTATCTTACTATTACAGAGAGCAAAAGACGCTTTAACAATGAACAGGGTAAATTTTATTACGAAAAACACAAGTTGTTTTTGTACAAAGAAGATTTTGAAAAATTTGCCAAAGGATTGAATGAAGTTGTTGAATTCATTGAAACAGGTAAAATACCTGAAGAGGAAATAAAGGAAGAACTTCCTCCAAAAGAACAAGCAGATATTCAATTTGAAGATCTTGGATCAGATGATAAAAAAGAAACTGAAGACGAAGCTGAAAAAGAAACTGAAGCTGAAGCTGAAAAAGAAGCTGAAAAAGAAGCTGAAAAAGAAGCTGAAGAATAAAAAAACTAACAAATAAATATTTAAAAGCTGTTCAGTTTGAGCAGCTTTTTTTATAGTAATTAACAAAATTAGAAATTCAGTTAATAACTTACTTTGTTATCAGGATAGATTTTTTACTAAATATTATATTTTTGTAAATTCTGAACCTAAATTTTAATACGATTAAATAAAAATATTCAATAATGGGAAAAATCATAGCTATAGCCAATCAAAAAGGAGGGGTCGGAAAAACTACTACTGCAATCAATTTGAGTGCAAGCTTTGCGGTTTTAGAATACAAAACATTATTAGTTGATGCAGACCCTCAGGCTAATTCTACTTCAGGTGTAGGGTTTGATCCGAGAAACATTAAAACAAGTATTTATGAATGTATAATTGATGATGTTGAACCCAAGGATATTATCCTGAACACAAAAACTCCATTTCTTGACCTGATACCTGCACATATTGACTTAGTTGGCGCCGAAATTGAAATGATTAACCTTCCTAATCGCGAAAAAATGATGCGAAAAGTAATTAACAAAGTAAAAGATAATTATGATTTTATAATTATTGACTGCTCTCCATCATTAGGTTTGATAACAGTTAACTCATTAACAGCAGCCGATTCGGTGATTATTCCCGTGCAATGTGAATACTTTGCACTTGAAGGATTGGGAAAACTTTTAAATACAATTAAAATTGTTCAAACAAGACTTAATAATGATCTGGATATTGAAGGCATACTTTTAACCATGTTTGATGTTCGCTTACGCTTGTCGAAACAAGTCGTTGAAGAAGTTAAAACACATTTCCAGCAAATGGTTTTTGATACTCTGATAAACAGAAATACAAGATTAAGCGAAGCACCAAGCTTTGGCGAAACTATTATTATGCATGATGCCGAAAGCACAGGAGCTACTAATTATTTAAACCTTGCCCGTGAAATACTACAAAAGAATGAACTAACTAATATAAATCAATCTGATAAACAAATTAACATTGCAAATGAAAGCTAAGAAAAAAGCTTTGGGAAGAGGACTGGATGCAATTTTGCAAAGCCCTGAAACCGATATTACATCTAAAGATATTTCAGGGAATTATGTTGTTGGAGCCATTGCAGATATTGACCTTAATAAAATTGAGTCAAACCCTTTTCAACCCAGAACAGAATTTGATGATGAATCAATTATTGAATTAGTCAGATCAATAGCAGAACAAGGAATAATTCAACCTATAACAATTCGTAAACTCGGATACGATAAATATCAATTGATAGCAGGCGAAAGAAGATTCCGTGCAGCGAAACTGGCTGGATTAACAGATATTCCAAGCTATATAAGAGTTGCCAACGACGAGCAAATGCTTGAAATGGCTCTCGTTGAAAATATCCACAGGAAAAACCTGAATGCAATGGAAATAGCTATCAGCTACCAACGACTGATAGAAGAATGTAAGCTTACACAAGAAAAATTAAGTGAAAAGGTTGGTAAAGACAGAACCACAATATCAAATTATATAAGACTTTTAAAACTACCTCCTGAAATCCAAATAGCTATACGTGATGAACATATAACTATGGGGCATGCACGTGCATTAATTAACATCAATGATGAAAAAACCCAACTTAAGGTTTTAAAGAAAATTATTACTAATAGTCTTTCGGTTCGTCAGGTAGAAGATTTTGTTAGGAAATTAGCAAAAATATCTTCACCGCAAAGAAAAACTACAGACCAACCTTTACCCGAAAAATATGAACATTCAAAACTAAAATTAAAAAATATTTACAATACTGAAATTGAAATAAAAAGAAATAATAAAGGATATGGCAATATCGTTATTTCTTTTAAATCGGATGAAGATTTTAATAGAATAATTTCATTATTGGAAAAATAACTTTTTAAGAAATTTCACACGTGCCTTTTAAAAAAAAGATACTTTACTTACCATTATTAATATTTGCTGTTATAATTTTTATTAAACCTGTTAGGCTTTCAGCTCAGGTAGAAAATAATCAGGATACAGTAATATTCAAGAAACACTCACCACAAAAAGCCACCTTATATTCGGCAGTTTTACCGGGATTAGGACAAGCATATAATAAGAAGTACTGGAAGATACCTGTAATTTATGTCGGCTTTGGAGTGTTAACTTATTTTATTATTTCAAACCGCAAAGAATATATTAAATACAGGGATGCTTATAATTTTGTTCCTGAAGGAAATGATACAATCCCCCCAAATGATTATTGGTATAAATATGATGAAACACAATTATCTGCCGGAAGGAATTATTACCGGAGAAATATGGAGTTTTCATATATATTGACAGGATTATGGTACATTCTGAATATTGTTGATGCAGCTGTGGATGCACATCTTTTTGATTATGATATAAGTGACGACCTTTCAATAAAATTCCAACCGATAATTAATAATTCCGTTTTTAATCCGCGACCAACACCGGGACTTATGCTTACATTTAAATTTTAACAACTTATATAATAAAAGCAGGAAAGGATTTGCTTTAGGTGCAGTTTTAGCAGCAGAATTTATCAATGGGAAAAAAGGTTTTTTTGAAATGAAAGATATGTTGAAAATATAATAAAAACTTTTTCTATACTATTATCTTTTAAAACTTTGTTTTTTAGCAAATTTTTATTTGGAAACTGTTGCAGGTTGCGGGTTGCAAGTTACGTGTTTTAAAAAAAAGTCAACCTTATTTAGGTATGAACACAGTTTAACCTGCAACTCGTAACTCGTAACCCGTAACTCGAAACAGAATAAATTTGTTTGCAGCCTTGTGCTGCGCTATGTAATATCTTTATAAACACTAATAATCACAAATAGTTTGATTTTTAAGTTTAAAATAGGGTCTGAAAAGTCAGTTTTCCTCGTGCTTTTTTTCCTTATTTGGCTATATTTATGGCTTAGAGCTTTTTATGTGCCATTGATATATGATGAAATAGCCACCTTTTACGGTTATGTTCATGTTGGTAAATTTATTCCGTTTTATGCACATTGGGATGCAAATAATCATATTATTAATTCATTACTTTCATACCTGAGTTATAGTTTATTTGGTTCTTCGGGACTTGCACTCAGATTGTCCAATCTGATTTTCGTTCCGCTGTTTTTCTATTATATTTATAAAATTTCAAAAGAATTATCAGATAAAATATTACAATGGGTGTTTATTCTTTCCATTTGTTGTGCTCATAATTTTATTGAATTTTTTGCTTTATCAAGAGGTTATGGTATGTCAATGGCTTTGATATTGGGTTCGGTTTGGTACTTAATAAAAGTGATAAAAACCAACCGGTTAAAACACTATTTATTATGCCTGATAAGTATGATTTTGGCAGTTATTTCCAATTTGACCTTATTAAATTCGGCAATAATAATTATTGGAATATTGATCCTTAACATTATATATAACTACAAGGCCGATAGTTTTCTTAAATCTCTAAAATTAAGCGCCTCAGTTTTATTATTGGGAGTTTTGCCTGTAATTATGTTTGCTAAATTACTATTTGTAATGCGTGAAAAGGAACTCCTTTATTATGGTACAACCGAAGGTTTCTGGCAATTATCTGTTAAAACATTGATTAAATTAATTACAGGAATGAATGCCCATGTTATTGATTATTTTGTAATATTTTTCTTTTTGATATTTTGTTTAATTTTTGTATATCTTTTTATCCAAAAACCTAATCTGAAATTTTTCCTAAACAGCAATTTTGTTTTTATGTATTTGTTGCTTGGAAATATTTTTGCTGTTATACTTTTATGCAAACTTTTTAATATAAATTATCCTGAAGACAGGACAGGGCTTTATTTTTTGCCTTTTTTTATTGGTAGTATTTGTTTTATGACAGATCAATTAAAAAGAAAGCTTAATCATAAAATCATTACTCTTATAGTATTACCATTATTATTTTTCCCAATACATTTTATTTATAATCTTAACTTATCATTTTCTTCCCATGAGAATCATAGGATCCCTGAAAGATTTTATGAAAAAGTAAAAGCTTATTATATTCCCGGTGAAACTCCACCTACAGTTGGTGGTTACCGCGGCAGACTAATGTGTTGGTCGTATTGGAATTTTAAAGATGGCGGAAATTTATGTAAGATATATAGTTCGGATTTTCCCGGTTTGGTTGAAGATTTCCAGATTGCGATATTAAATGAAAACCCCGAATGGCTTGAATATTACGACTCAATAGATTATGATAAATATTCAAATTTTCATTTGTTAAAAAGAAAACATTTTTTGAAAAAATTATTTATTACCGGTAAATCAGGAATAACATCAAATGGTGAAATAAAAAATGAATACTTTAATCTTCTTGAAAAGCAAGTTGATACGCTTACAGGTAAAACTTTATATATTGGTTATGACTTAACGATTTTCAGCAAACAAAAACCTTTTAAAGCATGGGTAGTTATTGCTGTTAGTAATAAAGAGCGGGAAAATTTACGATATGAGTTTATTGCTCTTGACTGGCTAAGGACAAAATGGGAAGGCAGACAAAGCAATTTCATTAATGGTATGCTTGTTCATGATTTACCTGAAGATGCTTATTCTATAATAACTTATTTATGGAATGTTAATAAAGTTCCTTATTTAATTAAAAATGGTAAATGCTCGTTGTATGAGGTATACTGAAACGCATACATACGTACTAACTTCGTGTCGTAAACTTTGCAAATACCGAATTAAATATCTAATCCATACGGATTCCTAACAGTCATTGGTTCTAAGTAATTTATGTTCCAATAATTTTGTATTCTCGTTTAGTATCAGTTTAAAAGGGATTATGATTAAATTAATATACGGACTAAGTAGAGTTTGTCTATAAAGTACCTCTTGGATAAAATTTTATCAACATAATTGACTTTATAGACAGGCACTAAGTAAGTTCCATTTTATTCCCCAATAATTTTAACCAGTACACGCTTCCGTCGTCTTCCGTCAAATTCGCCGTAGAATATTTGTTCCCATGGGCCAAAATCCAATTGACCGTTGGTTATTGCCACGACTACTTCACGTCCCATGATCTGACGTTTCAGATGTGCATCACCATTGTCCTCACCGGTACGGTTATGACGATAATGACTTATTGGCTCGTGAGGTGCTAATTCTTCAAGCCAATCATCATAATCCTGATGAAGACCGCGTTCATCATCATTAATAAATACCGAAGCAGTTATGTGCATTGCATTTACAAGTGCAAAACCTTCCATAATACCACTTTCGTATAAACATTCTTCAACCTGATGCGTGATATTGATAAAAGCACGACGTTCAGGTGCGTTGAACCAGAGTTCTTTACGATAGCTTTTCATAAAATATTGTTTTTTTGTTATATAATTTTCTATTGATAAAATTTATCCTGTGGCCAATTGGCGGGATTTTCAATTATATATGTTTTGATACGATTGTATTCTGCATCATTTCGAATAATATGGTCATGGTAACGTGATTGCCAACCAAATTTAATATTGTTTTTGTGTGCGAATGTAGTAACCGACGATTTGAATCCACGAATTATTGATGCCAAATTTTTTGATTGCGGGCCAAATTCGTTTTTTGTATCATTATTGGTGGCGGTTGTGGTGGTTGTGGCAATTGTGGCGATTGTAGAGACGCAATGCATTGCGTCTCTACGTTTGGTATCACGTTTGGTACCACGTTTCGTATTATATTCATTTTCGCCGATAATGATAATGCCATGAAAATGATTTGGCATAACAATAAATTTGCCCAATAATAAATTCATATCCGGGCGAATTTCGGGTGTTTTTAACCATTCGTTTTTTGCAATCCTACCAATTTCGAATAATTGCATTTTATTTTTTAAGATTTTGCCAAAATAATGTTCGCGACTTGCGGTACAAATGGTTATAAAATAGGTAGCATTTGAACCATAATCCCAATTTTGTAATCGTGCAGAGGGTATGCGATATTTATTTTTGTATTTATCCATATTTTGCATAAAATCCCCGAAAGCTTTAGGGATGGGACTGAACCGCCAAAAGAGGTTTAGTTCAACTCTCGTGTAAAAGTAACAATAATATAAATTCCTGGATGAAGAAAATTAAAATTTAAAAAAATAATTTAAATTTGTTATCTGAAAATACAATAAACTTCTAATGACATTAAATTTTAAAAAAAATATCACTTCTAATTTCAGTTACCTGGTAATTGCTTTGTTGGTTTTGCCGGTATTTTTCATTAATGTTACTGATAGTCATGACTGGGGTGGTGACTTTGCACAATATATTTCTCAGGCAAAAAATATTGTTGAAGGGAAACCACATTATGAAACAGGATATATTTTTAATGATAATGCTCCTGTTTTAGGACCGCCGGCTTATCCCGCAGGATTTCCTTTATTGTTGGCACCAGTGTATTTATTATCGGGTAACAGCATTATGGCTTTTTCAATTTATATTTCTTTGTTCCTTTTTTTACTCGGACTGCTAATGTTTGCTTTCTTTAAAAAATATTTTAACAATCTGATTTCAATTATTTTAGTGCTGATTATAATTTATAATCCATGGG
>JADFUO010000290.1 GCA_015222115.1 Bacteroidota bacterium
TTATTAAAGCCAGGACTGATAATAATTTTAATGTTTTCATGATTTTTTGGTTTTTTTCTTCTTTGGTGTAAATATCATTTTATATGAAGTTTCAACATTCCCGTTTGAAATATCTTTTAATTTTGCTTTTATCAACATCTTTTTTAAATTGTTTATTCTGTCAACAAAAAGAATACCATTAAGATGGTCAAGCTCATGTTGCATGATACGGGCTAAAATTCCACTGTATTCTTCATCTTCGTGAAATTTAAAGTTTTCATCAAAATAACTGATTTTAATTTTTGATTTTCTGATGACATATTCAATAATATTAGGAATACTTAAGCAGGCTTCATTAAATTCCCATTCTTCGCCATTTTCAATAATTATTTCGGGATTGATTAAAACTTTTTTAAATCCTTCAGCTTCCGGGAAATCAATTTTATATGGATTGGAATCAATAACAATAAGGCGGATTGATTGATTTATCTGCGGCGCTGCTAATCCAACGCCAACCGAAACATACATTGTTTCAAACATATTGCTTATAATTTCCCTGAGATTGGGATAATCTTTATCAATTTCTTTTGCAACTTTTCGCAAAACAGGATGTCCGTATGCAACAACAGGATATATCATTAATTTATTTTTTTACTTGATTTAAAACCTACTTTAGAAGTCCTCAGTCCTCAGTCTTTAGTCTGTTAATCAGCCAACTGCTGACTGCTGACTGCCGACTGCCGATTACTTACTTTTTATTAAATATCACTTAAGCTAATTTGTTTGTAGCTATGCTATGTTATGCTATGCTAAGTTTTAATGTTTTGATTCTAAATATGATTGCAATATCAAGGTTGCACTTATGCTATCGATCAATGCTTTGTTTTGCCTGTCTTTTTTCTTGATACCTGCGTCAATCATTGTCCGTACTGCTATTTTTGAAGTAAACCGTTCGTCAAATCTTTCAATTTTAATATCAGGAAATTCCTTTTTTAATAATTTAATAAACGGTTTAATAAATTTTTCTGATTCAGATAATTTTCCATTCATTTGTTTTGGTTCACCAATTACAAAACATTCAACACTTTCTTTCTCAGTATAATCTTTAAGAAATGTAATTATGTCTTTTGAATGAACCGTAGTCAGCGAATTAGCAATCATTTTCAACTCATCAGTAACAGCTATTCCAACTCTTTTTCTACCGTAATCTATTGCCAATATTCTTCCCATAAAAATTATTAGAATTGAATCAAAACGAAAATTTCAGGACAAAAGTACAAAGAAGTTTAAATACTTAAAAAATTTTGCATATTTTTGGATAAAATAATTTGGGCGATTAGGTGAAAGAGGTTACTAAATTTATTTGTATGACCGAAGGAAATCCGTATTGATGGATATGTAGGTTACTTTAATTATCGGATATTGTTACATGTTTCAGGAATTCTTGCAACTTGGAATCTGGAACCTGGAACCTGCAACAGCTAATTAATTCATACAAAATTGGTTTTATTTTGAAACTTATTTAAAAGTAATATAAATATTTATGAAGTCAAATCTAAGTAGTATAATTGAATCGGCCTGGGAGAACAGGGAATTACTTAATAATGAGATAACTAAAAAATCAATCCGTAAAGTTATTGATTTACTTGACAGAGGAGTTTTAAGAGTTGCAGAACCTGCTGAAACAGATAATAATTCGGGGAAAACAAAATGGATAGTAAATGAATGGATAAAGAAGGCTGTTATACTTTATTTTCCAATTCAGAAGATGAAAAAGACAGAAGTAGGTCCCTTTGAATTTTATGATAAAATTGCATTAAAGAATAAATATGATGAACTGGGAGTGAGAGTTGTTCCTCATGCGATTGCCCGGTATGGTTCGTACATTGCAAAAGGTGTTATAATGATGCCTTCATACATCAACATCGGTGCGTATGTTGACAGCGGAACTATGGTTGATACATGGGCTACTGTTGGGTCGTGTGCTCAAATAGGTAAAAATGTTCATTTGAGCGGCGGTGTTGGAATAGGAGGGGTGCTTGAGCCGGTTCAGGCAGCTCCTGTTATAATTGAGGATAATTGTTTTATAGGTTCAAGGAGCATAGTTGTTGAAGGTGTAAAAATTGAGAAAGAAGCTGTTCTCGGAGCAAATGTCGTTATTACAAAATCAACAAAAATAATTGATGTTACAGGTGATAAATCTGTTGAGAAAAAAGGTATTGTTCCTGCACGGTCGGTCGTGATACCCGGTACGTATGAAAAGCAATTTCCTGCCGGAGAATATCAGGTTGCATGTGCATTGATAATTGGAAAACGAAAAAAATCAACCGATTTAAAAACCTCGCTTAATGATGCCTTAAGGGAATTTGATGTTTCGGTTTGAAGTTTGAAGTTAAAAGTTAAATGTTATACGTTTATTGCATCATTGAATAGTCATTCATGGTCATTCAATAGTCATTCGATAGTAATTCAATGGTAATTCAATGGTAATTCAATGGTAATTCAATGGTAATTCAATGGTAATTCAA
>JADFUO010000291.1 GCA_015222115.1 Bacteroidota bacterium
GGTTTGGAACGTATGAAGGATTGAACGTGTATAATCCTTCTGAAGATTATCAAACAAATGTTAAACCATTATGCAGAATGACTTCTGTTCTTGTAAATGATTCCATTTCAATTCCTGTTGATAATATGGTACATGAATTTAACTATAAACAAAATAAATTTCTTTTCTCTTTTGATGCTTTATCTTTTATTGATGAAGATAAGGTTGAGTTTGAATATTATCTTGAGCCATTGGAAAAACCATGGGTTTCAGTTACTCATCAGCGGGAAGTAAATTATAGTTTTCTAAAACCGGGAAATTACAGTTTTCACGTACGTGTTAAAAGTCCATCAGGATTTATAAGTAATCCACAATCAGTATCTTTTACAATTGAAACACCATTTTGGGAAGAAGGATGGTTTTATATTTTGTGCATTATCTTACTTATTGTTTTAGGATATTTGGTAAATTATTACCGTTTACAACGTATTAAGAGGAACAATCTCCAGCTTGAAAAGTTAGTGAATCAAAAAACAAAAGAACTTAAAAACAGCAGGGATGAAATTGCTAAACAGTATAAAAGTCTGATGGAGGCACAAAAACAATTGGTTGAAAAAGAAAAGTTAGAAAAAAGCTATAAGGAAATAGAAATACTTAAAAATCGCTTATCAATTGAAAACATTTATCTTAAAGAAAAACAAACTAAGGTTTTTGAAGTAGAATCAATTATTGGTAAAAGTAAAGCAATTCAGCAAATCCGAAAACAAATTATTGAGGTTGCCGGCACTGATGCAACTGTATTAGTTACAGGAAAAACAGGTGTAGGGAAAAATATTGTAGTTGAGGCAATACATGCTCTTAGCTTAAGGAAAGACCGCACATTGATTTCTGTGAATTGTGCTGCAATACCCGAGGGACTTATTGAGAGTGAACTTTTCGGACACGAGAAAGGTGCCTTTACCGGAGCTAATGAACGAAGAATCGGTAAATTTGAAATAGCTGACGGAAGTACAATTTTTTTGGATGAAATCGGTGATATGGATTTAAATTTACAATCCAAAATATTAACTGTTTTGCAGGAAAAAAAATTAACAAGGATAGGTGGAAATAAATCAATAAATATAAATGTAAGGGTGATTGCAGCTACAAATTATTTTTTGGAAGACCTTGTTAAAAACGGAAAATTCAGAAGCGATCTTTATTATCGTCTTAATGTTTTTCAGATTCAAATTCCATCACTTTATGAACGTATGGAAGATGTTGAAATTCTCACTAAATTTTTTGCAGATAAGTATTCAAGGATAATGAATAAAAAAATTACAGGGATAACTAAATCCACATTGAAAAAACTTAATAATTATAACTTCCCCGGAAATATTCGTGAACTTGAAAATATTATTCAAAGGTCAATTATTATATGTAAAGGTAAAGTGATTACCGATGAAGATATTGTAATACAAACAAATCGTGATAATGATTTAAATGAAATCTTTTCGGATAATTATTTAATGCCTCTGGATCAATTGGAAAGAAGATATATTCTACAGGTTTTGAAAATAACCGGTTGGAAAATACATGGAAAAGGAGGAGCTGCAGAAATATTAAAACTTCATCCCAATACTTTACGTTCGCGCATGACTAAACTTGATATTCCTTTTAGTGATACTAATACCGGAAATGATTGAAAATTCCGGCGTTTTTCAAAATCAGTCTTCAGTCCTCAGTCCATAATCGCCTGCTGCTTACTGCTGATTGCCGACTGCCTATTGCCGACTTTTTATTAACTATCACTTAAGCTAATTTGTTTGTAGCTATGCTATGCTAAGATATTTATATAAAC
>JADFUO010000292.1 GCA_015222115.1 Bacteroidota bacterium
ACACAGGGTTTCGTTACACTACACCCTGTGCTATCACGTATCAGGGCTTTGCCCCTAAAATTTTTATCCAGCACATCAAAATAATATTTAGCCAATCTTTGTTTTTCAAATATATTTTGTATATTTGCAGCGGAATTCGGAAATATGATATGATTAATGAGGGGACAAAAGTCCCCTCTTTTTATGGAAAACGAATAATTTCATTTAAGAAATAAAAACTCATTCTAAAACAATTAAATAAAATGGAACATATAAACTTAGTTGAAACTTTTTCAGAGTTTAAAGAATTTAAGAACATTGACCGTGAAACGATGATGCGTATTATTGAGGATGTTTTCAAACACATGCTTGAAAAAAAATACGGAGATGAGGCACAATTTGATATCATTGTAAATATTGACAAAGGCGATCTGGAAATCTGGAGAAACAGAGAAATTGTTGAAGACGGAGAAGTTGAAGACGAAAACCTTCAAATAGCTTTTCCCGAGGCAATAAAAATTGAACCTGATTTTGAGGTAGGCGAAGAAGTTTCAGAAGAATTGAAATTATCGGATTTTGGCAGACGCGAAATACTTACAATACGTCAAAACCTGATTTCAAAAATACAGGAATATGAAAAAGACAATATTTATAATAAATACAAAGAACGGATCGGCGAAATAATCACAGGTGAAGTTTATCAGGTTTGGAAAAAAGAAATTCTTATTTTGGATGATGAAAATATTGAATTGATATTGCCCAAATCCGAACAAATACCTTCGGATTTTTACAGAAAAGGTGATACCATACGTGCTGTTGTTTCCAAAGTTGAAATGCGTAACAGTTCACCGGTTATCATTTTATCAAGAACATCACCAATTTTTCTTGAAAGATTATTTGAAGCAGAAGTCCCCGAAGTTTACGACGGCTTGATAACCATCAAAAGAATTGAAAGAGTACCTGGTGAACGTGCTAAGATTTCTGTTGAATCGTATGACGACAGGATTGATCCTGTTGGAGCTTGCGTAGGAATGAAAGGCTCGCGTATACATGGCATCGTTCGTGAATTGAAAAATGAAAATATTGATGTGATAAACTTTACCTCAAATGCTACACTATTTATTACAAGAGCATTAAGTCCGGCAAAAATCACATCTATTGTTTTGGATGAAGAAAATAAAAAAGCCGAAGTTTATATGAAACCCGATCAGGTTTCATTAGCTATTGGTAAAGGTGGTTTTAATATTAGATTAGCCGGAAAACTTACAGGTTATGAAATTGATGTTTACAGGGACACTGATATTGATAGCGAGGATGTTGATATTCAGGAATTTTCTGATGAAATTGATCAATGGATCATTGACGAATTAAAAACAATAGGTTGTGATACTGCTAAAAGTGTTTTAGAAATCAGCATTGATGAATTGGTTAGCCGTACCGACCTTGAAAAAGAAACGATTAATGAGGTTATCAAAATAATTAAAGCCGAATTTGAATAAAAATATTATTTTTACCGCAATATTAAACTTTCAATATCCAGGGTAAACCCTATATAATTGAATATGACAGAAGATAATAAAACAACAAGACTTAGTAAAGCAGCAAGAGAATTTAATGTTGGCATTTCGACTATTGTTGAATTTCTTACAAAAAAAGGTTATTCTATAGACTCTAAGCCTAACACTAAAATTTCTGTCGAAATATATGAAATTTTAGTACAGGAATTTCAGTCTGAAAAAGCCGTTAAAGAAAAATCACAAAAGATCGGTCTGGATTATACTTATCATAAAACTATTTCAATTGAAGATAAAGAAAGTTTACCCGAAGATATTGAAAAAGAAAAAGAACCAGAAGAATTATTTATTAAAAATATTACTGTTGATTATGAAAGTGAGGTAATAAGTAAAAAACCGGAACCTGTTGCTGAAGTTGAAATACATCCTGAAATTATTAAAGCAGATAAAAAAGAGGAAGAAAAGGTTGAGGTAGCCGAAAAACAGCAAGTTAAAACAGATGTAGAACCAAAAGTTGTCGGTAAAATAGATCTGGATTCAATAACTGCTAAAACAAGACCGGCACGAAAAACTAAAGAAGAAAAAGCAAAAGAAGCAGAAGCAAAAAAGAAAACAAAAAAGCTTGCAGATAAAAAAGATAAAATTCCCGCAGAAGAAAAAACTGAAATAAAAGTTAAAGAAACTACTGAAGAGCCGGTAAAAGAACCGGAAATAATACCCGAAACGGAAGAAACACAAGAGATTCAAAAAGCTGTTGAAGAACCCGTGACAGATAAAAACTTCATTCCTACAGAGGTTGCAAAATTATCCGGACCCAAAATTTTGGATAAGATAGACCTTCCTAAGCAAAAGAAATTTGAGAAAAAACCTGTTGCTTCTTCAAAAGATGAAAAAGTTCATCTCAAGAAGAAAAAAAGAAAAAGAATAAAAAAATATACAAAACCTCCTGAACAAAAACCTGATGAAGCAAAAGATACTAAAGCAAGATCAAGATTTAAAGGCAAAAGGCCATATAAAGAGATCATAAAACCTGAAGTAAATGAAGAAGAAATAAAAAAACAAATAAAAGAAACACTTGCAAGATTAAGTCCTTCAGGTAAATCTAAAGCGTCTAAATACAGAAAACAAAAACGTGTTGCAGTTAGTCAGAATATTAAGGAAGAATTTAAGAAGGCTGAAGAAGACAAAAGTGTAATTAAGGTTACTGAATTTGTTACGGCAAATGAATTGGCTAACATGATAAATGTACCGGTAAATGAAATTATTTCAACCTGTATGACCCTTGGTTTGTTTGTTTCAATAAACCAGCGCTTGGATGCCGAAACTCTTAATCTTGTTGCTGAAGAATTTGGTTATAAAGTTGAATTTGTTAGTGTTGACGTTCAGGAAGCAATACTGGAAAAAGAGGAAGACAAACCTGAGGATTTGAGTGAACGTACACCGATAGTCACTGTGATGGGGCATGTTGACCACGGCAAAACCCTTTTACTTGATTACATCAGAAAAACCAATGTGATTGCAGGTGAAGCAGGAGGTATAACTCAGCACATCGGTGCATATGAAGTTACTCTTGAAAATGGGAAAAAAATTGCATTTCTTGATACACCCGGACATGAAGCTTTTACAGCAATGCGTGCGAGGGGAGCACAGGTTACCGACATTGCCATTATTGTGATTGCTGCCGATGATAATATTATGCCTCAAACAAAAGAAGCTATCAATCATGCCCAGGCAGCAGGTGTACCATTAATTTTTGCAATCAATAAAATTGATAAACCTAACGCAAATCCTGAAAATATCAAGGAAGGACTGTCAAAAATGAATATTTTAGTTGAAGACTGGGGCGGGAAATACCAAAGCCAGGATATTTCAGCAAAAAAAGGAATAAATATTGATGAGTTACTGGAAAAAGTCTTACTTGAAGCCGAAATGCTTGAATTGAAAGGTAATACCAACAAAAAAGCCACAGGAACTATTATTGAATCTTCTCTTGATAAAGGACGTGGTTATGTTGCAAAACTTATGGTGCAAAATGGCACTTTACAAATTGGAGATATGGTTTTGGCAGGGTCAACATACGGAAAAGTTAAAGCAATGTATAATGAAAGGAATATTACTGTAAAAGAAGCCGGTCCATCAACACCGGTTTTAATGCTTGGTTTGAATGCCGCTCCGCAAGCCGGCGATAGTTTTAATGTTATGGTTGATGAACGGGAAGTTAAAGCTATTGCTAATAAACGGTTGCAGCTACAACGTGAACAGGGTATAAGAACACAAAAACATATTACACTTGATGAAATAGGCAGACGTCTTGTAATTGGTGATTTTAAAGAATTAAATATTATTGTTAAGGGAGACGTGGACGGTTCGGTTGAGGCATTATCCGATTCATTATTAAAATTATCTAATGAGGAAGTTCAGGTTAATATAATTCATAGATCAGTGGGTGCAATAACTGAATCTGATGTTCTTCTTGCTTCCGCATCTAATGCAATTATTATTGGATTCCAGGTGCGACCTACAGTAGGTGCCAGAAAACTCGCCGAAACCGAACAAATTGACATACGCTTATACTCAATCATTTATCAGGCAATTGAAGAACTTAAATCAGCCATTGAAGGTATGTTGTCACCCGAAATTGAAGAAAAAATTACTTGTAATATTGAGATCCGTGAAATTTATAAGATTACAAAGGTTGGAACAGTAGCCGGATGTATGGTCCTTGACGGGAAAGTTACAAGAAATACAAAAGTTCGGGTGATACGCGATGGAATTGTTGTTTATACGGGTGTTCTGGGTTCTTTAAAAAGATTTAAAGATGATGTAAAAGAAGTACAAACCGGTTATGAATGTGGTTTAAATATTGAAAATTACAATGATATAAAAGCAGGTGACATTATTGAAGGTTTTGAACAGGTGGAAGTGAAACGGTCGTTGTGATAAAACAGCATCTGTCTTCAGTCCTCAGTCCTCAGTCTTCAGTCTTCAGTCCTCAGTTCCCAGTCTATTAGTCGCCTACTGCCCACTACCTACTGTCAAAATGCCGACTGAAGACTGCCGACTGCTTTCACTTAAGCTAATTTGTTTGTAGCTATGCTATGCTACGCTAAGTTATTAAATAAAATTTCAATCTCCCGAATAAATTACTTTTTGTGCCTGCCTTATATTACCTTGTTGAAATAATACAGTATAAATACCTTTAGGGATATACGGGCTATTTCCATTGCCGGGTTCCTAATATAATGTATGCCAGCCTTTTTTATTATCAGTAATATCAAAATGTTTAATTTCTTGCCCGTGAAAATTGTATATTTAAAAAAAACGGAATTGATAAAAAGACGACAAAAATTGTAATTTTTTTCATGGTTTGTAAAATTAAAAGTCAATGCCTAAACCAATGTTAATCCAAAACTTATTTGAATCGGAATTGTTTTATAATTATTTAGATTTTTCTGTTAATTGATAAAGATATTCTATTCTCAGTTTTAACCTTTAACCCCCAGAGGTGTTTAATTCTATTATTTCACCTTATACTAATATTTTTTTAGACGCTGATTAACACTGATTTAAACTGATAAAATTATCTCATTCTTAAACATTTAACAATTCCTGCTTTACCTCATCAAAGTCTGCTTTCTGTCTGGTCCTACGGAAACAATCTTTATGGGAATATCCACTTGTTTTTCAATAAATTTTATGTAATCAATAAGTTCGGGAGGTGCTTCGCTGATTGAAGTTAATTTATCAATTTCGGTGTTCCATCCTTCTAAACTTGTGTAAACAGGTGTTATGTCATCAGGTGAATTTTCATAAGGAATATAATCAATTTCCCGGTTTTTATAATTATATTTAGTACAGATTTTAATTTCGTCAAACGGGCTTAATACATCGGCTTTCATCATCATCATCCGGTCAATTCCGTTAAGCATTATTGAATATTTTAAAGCAGGAATATTCAACCAACCGCAACGTCTTGGACGCCCTGTTGTAGAACCGAATTCATTACCTGAGATTCTAAGAATTTCCCCATAATTATCTTTTAATTCGGTAGGAAAAGGCCCGCTTCCGACACGTGTACAATATGCCTTAAAAATCCCGAATACCTTACCGATTTTATTTGGTGCTATACCCAAGCCCGAGCAAACTCCCGCTGTGATTGTATTGGAAGAAGTAACGAATGGATAGGAACCGAAATCAATGTCAAGCAATGTGCCCTGAGCACCTTCGGCTAAAATTGATTTGCCGCTTTGAATGCTTTGATTTATAAAATATTCGCTGTCAATTTGTTCAATTTGTTTAATCGTTTCAAGAGCTTGTAGCCATTTTTCTTCATATTCCTCATACGGTAAACCGTCAATTAAATAATCCTTGTGATTAAACTCGTGGAGATTAATTATCCTGAAATGCTTTTTCTTAAGATTTTTTAAATTATCAAAAAAATTAATATTTTTTATATCGCCTACACGAAGTCCATTTCTGCTAATTTTATCAGTATAAGCAGGTCCTATTCCTTTTAAGGTTGAACCGATCTTTGACTCACCTTTAGCTGTTTCATAGGTTGCATCAAGTAGCCTGTGTGTTGGCACAATCAAATGAGTTTTTTTAGAAATCAACAAATTGGCAAAGACATCAATATTACTATCTTTTAAATTTTCAATTTCCTTAATCAAAATGTAAGGGTCAACAATTACACCGTTCCCGATAATATTTAGTGTATTTTTATTAAAAATACCTGAAGGGATAGTATGCAAAATAAACTTTTTACCATCAAACTCAATAGTATGTCCTGCATTGGGTCCTCCCTGAAAACGGGCAACAATATCATATTCGGGTGTTAAAACATCTACAATTTTCCCTTTGCCTTCATCACCCCACTGAAGTCCTAATAAAACATCAACTTTCATTCTGTTTAAATTTTTTAAAATATTTTATTTGTTAATAGATTGCATGCTTTGGTAACATATATGCGCGGACCCATTTTCAATATTCCATTATTCCTTTTTTAAAATGTCATCTTTTGATTTTCCGTAAAAAGCCAAAGAATGATGACTAATCTCAACATTAAATAATTTCTCAACCGAAGCCTGAATTTCCTGTATTCTAGGGTCGCAAAATTCCATGATTATTCCATTGCTTATGTCAATAAAATGATCGTGCTGTTTAAACCTGAACGAGCGTTCAAATTGGGCACAATTGTTACCAAATTGATGCTTGATAACCAAATTGCAATTAAGCAATAACTCAACTGTGTTGTATAATGTAGCCCTGCTTACCCTGTATTTGTTATTTTTCATCCTGATATACAATGTTTCAATGTCAAAATGCCCATCAGTGTTATAAATCTCTTTTAAAATCGTATATCTTTCCGGAGTTTTCCTGTGACCTCTTTTTTCTAAATATTCAGTAAATATTTTTTTAGCAGCATCTATGGTCTCATTGTTTGCACCTTTCATCTTGATAAAATATTAGTTTTCTTATTATTTATTATTTCAGCATAAAGATAAAGAAAATTTCTTTATTATTATTTGGTATAAATAAAAATAATTAATAAATATTTTTATTTAAAAAGCTCAGTATATTAATAATCAGGGGTTTGATATGTTGATAATAATTTAATATCTCACTAAAACAACCAATTTTGATATATAACGATCGAATATTATATTGGTGATTCAGATACACGGCTTAACCGGATGATCTTTTTTATTTGCTTGATTTCTTTAAGTTTATTAATTAACTCATTCAGGTTTTGTGTATCATGGACGTATATCATCAGGGTTGCTTCAATATAATCTTCCGAACTTTCTACGTGTAATGAGCGAATATTTAATTTTAGCTGAAATGAAACAATATTTGTTATCTTGTTAATAAAACCAATACTATCAATTGCTTTGATTTTAATTCCGGCTAAAAATGCAATTTTATCTTTTTTCCTCCATTTTGCTTTAATAATTTGGTTTGCATAGCGCGACATAAATTGTATTGCCTTCGGGCAGTTAGTCCTGTGGATCTGAATAGGTTCATTTAATGATATTAGTCCGATAATATCATCCCCGGGTATAGGATTACAACAAGATGAAATAATATAATCCAATTTACTAATATTCCCTTCCAAGAGTATAGATTTCGGTTTGTTTTTAATTTTTTCCATTATTGTTTCTGACAAGGATTCTGCTTTTTGAATTTTAGGTTTTGTAAAGGGAAGTTTTATATATTGTAACCAACTACTTAATTCAGGGTTTTGCAAACTGTTTTTTACTTCTTTGTATCCAATATTGCCTTTTGCAATAAAATAAAACAGATCAATTGAACTTGGTAAATTTATATTTTCCTGCAGTTTGCTGATATTATGTTTTGTAAACTCAATATTAAGCTGATTAAAAATCTTTTCAAGTTTTTTTTCACCTTCTTTTTTAAAGGTTTTTCTATTTTTTTTGATGGCTGCTTTTATCCGTGATTTGGCACGTGCGGTTACAACAAAACTAAACCACTTTTCTTTTGGCACCTGAGTTTTAGATGTGATTATTTCAACCTGATCACTATTTTTTAATTTATGATGTAGCGGAACCAATTTATGATTTACTTTTGCAGCTATACTATTGTTACCGATTTGTGTATGAATACTATATGCAAAATCAAGTGCTGTTGAGCCATTTGGCAAACTTTTTAATTCACCTCTGGGAGTAAAAATATAAATCTCATCTGAAAACAGGTTCATTTTAAAGTCACTCAGAAAATCAAGAGCATTTTCTTCGTTACTCTTGAGCAGTTCTGTAATATTTTTCATCCATTCGTCCAAGCCACTTTCCCTGTTTTGATATGATTTAAATTTCCAGTGGGCTGCATAGCCTCTCTCAGCAATTTCATTCATACGGGTTGTCATGATTTGTACTTCAACCCATTTACCTGTCTGGCTCATAACTGTAGTATGAAGAGCCTCATATCCGTTGGCTTGAGGAATGGATATCCAGTCACGTAATTTTTGGGGATTAGGGCGATAGTGATCGGATACGATTGAATAAACTTTCCAGCAATCATTTTTTTCAGATTCAATTGGTGTGTCAATAATTATTCTAACTGCAAAAATGTTAAATATTTCTTCAAAAAGAATTTCTTTTTTCTTCATTTTTTCCCAGATAGAATATATTGAGCTGTAATGTGGTTCAATCCGGTATTTAATGCCTTGTTTAATGAAATCTATTTTAAGGGGATAAGTAAATTTATTTATAAACCTTGTACGTTGTTTTGAAGTTTTTTTAATTTTTTTTGAGATTGTAGAATAAATATCAGGTTCTGTATATTTTAATGAAAGGTCTTCGAGTTCACTTTTAATGGCATCCAATCCAAGTCTGTTAGCTAAAGGGGCATATAAATATAAGGTTTCAGAAGCAATTTTCAGTTGTTTTTCCTTGGACATAATGTCGGATGTTCTCATGTTGTGGAGGCGGTCGGCTAATTTTATCAAGATTACCCGTGTATCTTCCGACATTGTATGCAATATTTTTCTAAAATTCTCAGCTTGCATTGAAGGAGTTGAATAATCAGATATTTCCTTAATTTTGGTGAGTCCGTCAATAATTTTTGCCGCTTCTTCACCAAAAGAATTCTTTATATCCGATAAAGTATAATCAGTATCCTCAACTACATCATGAAGTAAAGCACAAATTATTGAGGTGATTCCTAATCCGATTTCTCCGGCAGCAATTCGGGCAACATCAAGTGGATGGTAAATATACGGTTCACCCGTTTTACGGCGCATATCCTTATGAGCTTCAACAGCCATGTTAAATGCTTTGCGTATCAACTGCCTGCTTTTGGGGGTTTTATGAACATGTAAAGCCCTTAACAAATTCCTGTATCGCTTTAATATTTCTTTTTTTTCTATTTCAGGATCAGGAGTGTACATGTATTCTTTATAATTAATAAATTAAAAAATATTGGTATCTATTCAGATTAGAATTAACAAAATTAAGTAAAATCAGAATAGAAATAATTAAAAAATGATATTATTTAAAATAATCTGTAATAACAATCAAGAATTTTTATAATTTTGGTATAAATTTTGAAACATTCAAAAGAATGAAAAAAATTTTATTATCAGTAATAATATTTTTTACAATTCCTCTTGCTTTTGCAACACATCAAAGGGCAGCAGAAATTATTTACAAGCATATAAATAATCTCACTTATGAAGCAAGAATTATTACTTATACAAGAGATAATATTGCAAATGATCAACGTGATTATTTAACTATTGAATGGGGTGACGGAAACTCAGAAGAAATACCAAGGATTATAAAAGACATAAACGGTGATATGGTTTATAATGAATATTTAGGTACTCACACATATTCAGCTCCCGGAACTTATATACTTTCAATGGAGGACCCAAACAGAAATTATGGAGTGGTAAATATTCCTAATTCAATAAATGTCCCGATATATGTTGAAAGCGAACTTGTGATAAATCCATTTCTCGGATATAATAGTTCAGTTGTTTTGTTAAATAAGCCTATTGATAATGGTTGTGTTAACAAAGTGTTTGTGCATAATCCCGGTGCATTCGATATTGATGGCGATAGTCTCTCATACAAGCTTGTTGAATGCCGCGGCGCTGAAGGATTAGTGATACCAGGATATACACTTCCTGCTGCTTCACATTTTTTTACTTTAAACCCCCGAACAGGTGATGTTATCTGGGATAGTCCAATTAGTCAGGGTGAGTTTAATATAGCTTTTTTAATAGAAGAGTGGAGAAACGGAGTGAGGATAGGGTATGTAACACGTGATATGCAAATACAAATCGTCACTTGTAGTCATGACCCACCTCTTATTGAATGTATTTCAGATACCTGTGTTGAAGCCGGAAGTACACTGGAATTTGATGTTGTTGCTATTGATCCTGACGGAAATTATGTAGAACTCACTGCATCCGGAGGGCCCTTTGAGCAAAGTCAAAGTCCGGCATTTATTTCTCCTGACCAAAATCCCGCACCTGATACGGCTGATATAATATTTACATGGAATACTGTTTGCAATCATGTTCAAAAATATCCTTATACAGTTACTTTTAAAGCTGAAGATACTGACACGGTAAATCTTGTAAGCTTTAAAACTGTTAATATTACAGTTATTGGTCCTTCACCAAAAAACCTGTTAGCAGAGGCTTTGGGAAATAAAATCCATTTATCATGGAATAAAAGTGAATGTGAAAATGCAAGCGGATATAAAATTTACAGGCGAAACGGCTATTATGGATTTATTCCCGGTTATTGTGAAACAGGTGTTCCTGAATATACTGGTTACGTTCAAATCCATGAACTAAATAATATTAATGATACTCTTTTTGTTGATGATAATAATGGAAACGGTTTAATACATGGTATTGATTATTGCTATATGGTTATTGCAACTTACCCTGACGGAGCAGAAAGTTA
>JADFUO010000293.1 GCA_015222115.1 Bacteroidota bacterium
AAATTATATTACTTATAATCAGTTTGTTATAGTACATCCTGCTTGATTTATTTATTTTAAAAATCATGCTAAAAAAATATTTTTTATAAAAAAGTAAAAAAAAATGCAAAAAGAGGGTTACTTTTTATCACAAATCAGAATTAATATATAAATAAATTATCCCCTTTTTGAAAATTATGAAAAAGAATAGTAAGAAAATTAATTTTAAGCCTTCATACAGCAAATTGGAAAAAAGATTAGAAGAAATTAAAAGAGAGTTAATAATAAAATCCAAAGAAGTTGAACTTTTAAAAGCTTCTTTTTTATCAAATATTTCACATGAGATCAGAACCCCAATGAATGCAATTATTGGATTTTCAAGTTTATTAAAATATCCTGATTTAAATGAAGAAGAAAAAGAAAACTATATTGAATATATAAATTTAAGTAGCAATGAGTTGCTTAAGATTATTGATAATTTAGTTCAAACTGCAAATATTGAATCTCATAATTTGTATATCAATAGGAGGGAATGTTGTGTGGATGATATATTTGATGATCTTTATAGATTATATAAAAATAAAAATGGCAAGCATAATGTTGATTTGATTTTAAAAATCCAGAATAATGAAAAAAGATTTAAATTAATAACCGATTCCGGTAAATTAAAACATGCATTATCAAACCTTATTGATAATGCATTTAAATTTACTTCCGATGGCTTTGTTGAATTCGGTTATACAAAAAACAATAATAAAACATTAAAAATTTTGTTAAAGACAGTGGAATAGGTATTCCTGAAAACAAATTAGATGTAATTTTTAATAAATTTATACAGGTTGAAAATACTAATACAAGAAAATATAGTGGCTTAGGTGTTGGATTAACTATTTCAAGCAGCTTTATCGACTTACTTGGCGGTAAAATTATGGTTGAATCTATTTTTGGTAAAGGTTCTGTTTTTTATTTTACTTTGCCTTTGAAACCGGCAGCTTCCAACATTGATTATTATACTGAAAATAATTAAGAAGATATTGCTTTTATTTCAGGGCAATAATCTTAGCAGTATATGATAATATTTTAAAACGCTTAAGAATTTATTAAGCGTTTTTTTATTTATAAATAAATATGATAAAAACAGAACCTTTTTACCAAAAAGACGTATATTTTCAATTAAATTGTTAAATATCTAAGATAATATTTTATCTTTGAATTTTAATCAGAATAGAGAGATTTAGATAAACCGGAAAAAATAATAAAAAATGATAATAGATAAGTTTATATCATCACGTTTTATTAATAAAAAGATATTTATTCTATCGGTTTTATTAATATTTTTAATAAATGGTAAATTATTTTCCCAGTGTCCCGTAAATCCTGAATTTTCGTATTATACTATAAGTTGTTGTAATATTCAATTTACAGATATGTCCACTGTTACAAATCCGAATTATACTATTGTCCAGTGGGTATGGGATTTTGGTGATGGCGGTACATCAAATATTCAGAATCCCCAACATACATTTGCACCTGGAACAACTTACAATGTAATGCTGACAATAACCGCAGATTCAAGCGGTGTTACTTGTAATGATAGTATTAATCATCCTGTAGTTATTGATGATTTGCCCACAATATATTTTACATGGAATCCTGAACCAACTTGTTTAGGCAGTCCAACATATTTTTATGGAACTTCAGGTGGAAATATAGTTAGCTGGGCATGGGATTTTGGTGATGGAGGAAGTTCAAGTATTCAGGAACCAATACATTTATATTTATTTACAGGCACCTTTAATGTTTCATTAACTGTTACAGATGTTAATGGCTGTGACACAACATTAATTCAACAGGTAAATGTTGTGGATATACCTGATGTTGATTTTACAGTTAATCCAAATCCTACCTGTCTTAATGAACCGACAACCTTTACAGGAACTTCAGCAAGTAGTATAATAAGCTGGGATTGGGATTTTGGTGACGGGTATACTGCAAATACTCAAATTGCAGTTCATTCTTATGAGAACTCAGGAATTTTTAATGTAGTTTTAACTGTTGTTGATATTAACGGATGCTCAAATTCAGTATCTTATCCCGTTACTGTCAATCCATTACCTAATCCGGATTTTCAGCATACAGCACCCGCCTGTTTGGGCGACTCGGTTTATTTCACAGATTATTCAACAACTCCAAACGGATATATTGACATCTGGCATTGGAATTTTGGTGATGGTAATACTACAACAATTAATTTTCCCGGTAATCCTAATGTAGCACATTTATATTCAATTACAGGAACTTTTGATGTTACATTAACAGTTACTGATTCCGACGGATGTATTGATTCAATTACAAAGCAGGTTGTTATTGTTCCTAATCCTGTTGCCAACTTTACTTATTCAACGGCATGCGATGGAGAGCCTGTTCAGTTTACTGACCTGTCATCTCTAAATGGTGGCAGCAGCATCGTTTCATGGTACTGGGAGTTTGGAGATCCGCTTTCCGGTATTTATAATACTTCGATTTTGCAAAATCCAACCCATATTTTTACATCAGCAGACACTTTTAATGTTACATTAGTAGTAATAAATATTGATGATTGCAGTGATACAATTACTTTACCTGTAATCGTTGACAGTCTTCCGGATGTTGATTTTACAATAGACCGTGATACAACATGTGTTGGTGAGTTAGTAAGTTTTTATGGAACAGGTACAAATATAGTTTCATGGAGTTGGGATTTTGGTGACGGTGGTACATCAATTCAGCAGGAACCACAATATGCTTATGCTTTACCCGGAACTTATGATGTTACCTTAACAGTAATTGATATAAATGGTTGTTCTAACTGGATAACTCATCCGGTTTATGTAAATCCTTTACCTACAGCTTATTTTGAAGCTGGCTCGCCTAACTGTTTAAATGATTCAGTTTATTTTACCGATTATTCCACAACTCCAAACGGATATATTGATATATGGCACTGGTATTTCGGTGATGGTCAGGATACAATTATTTATTTTCCTGATAACCCTAATGTTGCCCATCTTTACAGTAATGTTGGAATATATACTGCGAGTCTTGCTATAACCGATTCGGATGGTTGTATTGATTCCACATCAAATGAAATAACAATAATAGCTTCTCCTATTGCTAATTTTGAATATTCAACAGCATGTTATCAGGAATCGGTTCAATTTACCGATTTATCATTAGAAAACGGCGGAAGCGCTATAATTGCATGGTATTGGGATTTTGGTGATCCTTTATCAGGAGTCAATAATTATTCAACTTATCAAAATCCAAACCATGTTTTTACAGATACCGGAACATACATAGTTTCTCTTACGGCATTTAATGCATCGGGATGTTTTGATACAATTTCGTTGCCGGTTTATGTAAATCCATTACCCGATATTGATTTTACAGTTGATGATGATTCTACATGTGTTGCCTCCGAAGTCTTTTTCTACGGCACAGGAACAGATATAATTTTATGGTTATGGGATTTTGGTGACGGAGGTACAGCAAATGTTCAGAATCCTGTATATATTTACAACACCGCAGGTATTTATGATGTTACACTTACAGCAACTGATTTAAACGAGTGTACGAATTATGTTACTCATCCGGTATTGGTTAATGAACTACCGACTGCAAAGTTTAGTTACGAATCAAATTGTTTTTCAGATACAACAAGGTTTTTTGACCAGTCGTACAGCAACAGTAGTGCAATAAGCAGTTGGTACTGGAATTTTGATGATCCTGCTTCAGCACCAAATGATACATCAACATTACAAAATCCATCGCACCTGTTTACACAAGCCGGAAATTATTATGTAAGCTTGATAGTAACCGATTACAATGGTTGTATTGATTCAATAATTAATCAGGTACAAGTATTTGATTTACCCGAGCCGGATTTTAGTTTTCAGGTTGTTTGTGACCCTCCGGGAACAGTTTACTTTTTTGATAATTCTTCACCGGGTGGAAGTGGCAGCCCAATAATAGAATGGAACTGGCATATTGATGAGGGTTATTATTCTACAGAAATAAATCCGCATTATACATACAGCACTTTTGATACATGTTATATAGTAACATTAACAGTTACTGACATGAATCTGTGCTCAAACTCATATATTGATACTGTTTGTATTTCCGACCCATTAACTGTTGATTTCACTTCTACAACCGTATGTTTTAAAAATCGTACTGAGTTTCAAGCTTCATATCTGCCATCTGATGATTCAGTTACTTCATGGAAGTGGGATTTCGGTGATGGCAACCCGCCTGTTTCAACACCGCATGATACTATATCATATTTATATTCTGCTCCGGGACTTTACTTTGTTGTGTTAACTGCTACTGATGTTAATAATTGTACTGCAAGCATATACCATAATGTTGTAGTGGATTCTTTACCTGTTCCGAACTTTGCTGCTACTACTGTAAGTTGTGATGAACCAACACAATTTTACGACCTTTCAACAGGAGGTGGAACATTTATTCAATCATGGTATTGGGATTTTGGTGATATTTCATCAGGTGCTAACAACTATTCAACTTTGCAAAATCCGTCGCATTTATACGGACCGGAAGATAGCACATATTATGTTTTACTTAGAGTTACAAATTATAATGGATGTGTTGATTCAATAATTTTACCTGTTGTAAAAGACCCTTGCGTGATTGCATCATTTGAAGCTCCTACGGAATTTATGTGTACCGATTATCAGATTTGTTTTACTGATAATTCATATATTTTTCAGGGGGCAGGAACAATTATTAACTGGAACTGGGACTTTGGGGATGGTAATACTTATTCATATACAAATTATGAGAATCCTGTATGTCATGCTTATTCAGGACCGGGATTTTATAATGTTAGTCTTGTAATTACAGCTCTTGTCAATAGTTCTACTTTTACTGATACAGCAACTCAAACCATTTATATTAATCCGTCTCCAACAGCAGATTTTGCAAGCAATTCAAATTGCTTGGGAGTAACAACTGATTTCGCAGATTTATCCGTTGGAAATGGGTTGCCAATTACAGACTGGCATTGGGATTTTGGCGACCCTTTGACAATAAATGATACATCCATCTTGCAAAATCCAACATATATTTATACTTTGCCGGGAATTTATGATGTTGAACTGATTGTATCAAATGAACACGGATGTTCTGATACTATTATTTTGCCTGTTGAGATTTTTGCTTTACCTATTGCTGATTTTGAATTTTCAACATCATGTGTTGGTGATGCAACATATTTTTATGATATGTCTGATAGTTCTGGAACACCAATAATATCGTGGTTCTGGGATTTTGGTGACTCACTTGCAACAAATGATACGTCAATACTTAGGAATCCAATATATGTCTATAATTCAACAGGCATTCATAATGTTAAATTAATTATTACGAACGAAAACCTATGCATTGACACAATAACAAAAGATGTTGAAGTTTATACAGTTCCTTCATCTGACTTTCGTATAATTGAAAATTATCAGGGAACACAAGGGCAGATTTATTTGGAAAACCTAACAACCGGTGCTTCATCGTATGAATGGGATTTAGGTAACGGTGAAACATCCGAAGAAATAAATCCGGTTGTTACTTATCTTGAGGATGGAACATATGTCATACAATTAATTGCATGGAATGATTATAATTGCCCTGATACAACCGAACAAGAATATGAACTGCTCTTTAAGGGGTTATATATTCCTAATGCTTTTTCTCCCCGAAGTCCAAATGCTGATGTTAGGTTATTCCAACCCAAAGGAATAAACCTGAAACAATACATTATTGAAGTCTATAGTTCATGGGGAAATTTGGTGTGGAAGTCAAAGGCTTTGGATGATGATGGATGTCCGGAAGAAAGCTGGGATGGAACTTATCAGAATAAATTACTTCCTATGGGGGCATATATTTGGAAAGTTACTGCCATATTCCGCGATAATACCTATTGGGAAGGCTCTGATAATGGTGATGGAAATCTGAAAACATACGGAACAATTACCCTGATACATTAAAATGGTGTACATTCTAATGCTTCCTTTGGCAAGGCTCTGCCTCTGAAAAGATTGTTATTTTGTTTTAATCTCATGAGTTTTAGATCGTCTAATTCAAATATCAAACTTATCTCATGTGATGGACCCGTATAAGAATTTGATGCTGTTATTTGCATATCGTATGAATACATGAATTTCATGCGTGTGCTTTTTGTAAAGGGTATATAAACACCAGCCATTATTAAGAAATTTGAATAAACATCATATTCTAATGACTCATTTCTGTACCAAATTCCAAAATATAAACTTGTTAAATACAAATTCATTCCGATAGAATAAAGGTTCATATTTGCCTGATTCTGATAGAATATTCCGGGGTTTAATTTAAAACCTTTCTTTCGTTTAAAATAACCTTTATATGGTCCTATTTCAAAGATAATGTCCAGATTAGCTATATACTTTCGATCAAGTTGTGTGCTGGCGTCAACAAATGATTCAACAGGTCTTGTTATATGATGTGCTGCAAAGCCTAAATTACCAGTTACTCCTTCGCCTTGTAATTGAAAAATACCTCCAAAGCTGAAATCAGGATAAGTTATTTTATCATTGGTTGGTGAAGTAAAGGAAGAAGGAGAAATATTACCATATTTCGCACTTAATTGGTCGCTGAAGATAAGTTTATCCCAATCAATTTTTTTGTGAACAACAGATATCATTGCACCAACCTGCATAATAAAATTGCTGGTAATTGGTATTCTAACTGCCGGTAACACACCTATTGTTGTGCTTTTTATCCAACCTATACCTTCTTTATCTGAATTAACTAAAAAGCCGATACCACCGGCTCCGGGTATATCTCTGTCAGCTATATCTATACTAAAATTATAAGATTTGAAATCACCCGGAATATTTACCCATTGTCTCCTGTAATTGAATCTTGCTTTTAAACCTTTGTAGAGCCCTACATTTGCAGGATTATAGTAAAGCGGAGTGTTATAAAATTGAGAAAAATCAGGATCCTGCGCCTTAAGAACACTGCCAAAGCAAAATAAAATAATTACTGTAACCGTTATTAATTTTAAATTTTTATTCAACACCTTTTTATTTAGATTATAAAAAATAATTTTTTATTATTAATCATATTTTGTTACAAAAAGTAACCCATTAATTAGAAAAAAATATTAAAAAGGAATATTTGATACGCTAAAATTTATAAATAGTTACAAATTTTACCTTTTAATATTTCAGAAGTATTTGTGGGATGTACTGGAATCGAACCAGTGACCTCATGCCTGTCAAGCATGCACTCTAAACCAACTGAGCTAACATCCCTTAA
>JADFUO010000294.1 GCA_015222115.1 Bacteroidota bacterium
GGATAGGGATAGGATTTTAAGGTTGGAATTAAAAAATTATTTTATCTTCAACTGGCAGGGACAATCCATCATTCAATCATTCCAATAAAAACACTTTACCCATTAGAATAACATTGGAACACCGAATATTATTTCCAAAATTTATTTTTTTCATTTGCAGATTTGAATATTTATTATAATTTTGCACTCCTTTAAAAAAATTAAAAACTAAAAATTAATAAATTATGAATCAGTATGAAACCGTTTTCATTTTAACTCCCGTTTTGTCTGAAGATCAGATGAAGGAAGCGGTAAAAAAGTATCAGAAATTTCTGAAAGACAATGGGGCTGAAATAATCTTTGAGGATAACTGGGGATTACGCAAGCTTGCTTATCCTATCAAAAAAAAATCAACAGGCTTTTATCACATCTTTGAATATAAAGCCGAAGGAAGTTTAATCTCTAAACTTGAAGTAGAATTTAAACGCGATGAACGTATTTTACGTTTTCTTACCGTTTTATTAGATAAACACGCTATTGCCTATAACGAAAAGAAACGTCTAAAGGCAAAAGAAGAAAAACAAAAAACAGAAGCTTAAAACTATTTCAAAACTTAAAACTTAATAAAAATGGCACAACCAAATTCAGAAATTAAATATTTAACTCCAATAGCAGTTGATACAAAAAGGAAAAAATATTGCCGTTTCAAAAAAAGCGGAATAAAATATATTGATTATAAAGACCCAAATTTTTTGATGAAATTTGTAAACGAGCAAGGTAAAATTTTACCACGCCGGATTACCGGAACATCAACAAAATATCAAAAAAAAGTTGCCCAGGCAGTTAAAAGAGCACGCCATTTGGCGCTAATGCCTTACGTTGCAGATTTATTAAAATAAGGAGGTTGAATCATGGAAATAATATTAAAACAAGATATACCAAATTTAGGTTATACAAACGACTTAATAAAGGTTAAGGACGGCTTTGCACGAAATTATTTAATTCCAAAAGGAATGGCAATTTTAGCCACAGAATCAAATAAAAAGATACGTGCAGAAGTTTTAAAGCAAAAATCATATAAGGAAGAAAAAATAAGGAAAGAAGCCGAAACCCTCGCCAAAGCTATTGAAAACATTACCGTTAAAATCGGTGCCAAAGCCGGTACATCAGGTAAAATTTTCGGTTCGGTAAATACTATTCAGATTGCTAATGCTATAAAAGACCAATTCAAATTTGATATTGACAGAAAGAAAATTATTGTTGACGGCGAATCAATTAAAGAACTTGGAACTTACACTGCTAAAATCAATTTGCATAAAGAAATAGAGGTAGATATTAAATTTGAAGTTTTTGCAGAATAATCAAATAAAATATATTAACTCCTTAAAATTAAGCAAGTTCAGGAAGCTTTTCCATGAGTTTGTTGCCGAAGGTGATAAACTTGTAATTGAACTTTTAAACAGCAGATTTGAGATCTCGAATATTTATGCCATTGCCGAATGGATAGAACAAAATGAGCAATTACTGAAAAACATTAAAGTTAATGTCACTCAGATAAGTAATAAAGAGCTGGAAAGAATTAGTTTTTTATCCACACCCAATAATGTTCTAACAGTTGTAAAAATTCCCAAGCCGGAAATAATTCTTGAAAATATTTTTTCCGACTTGATTTTAATGCTTGACGAAATTCAGGACCCCGGTAATTTAGGTACTATTATCCGCACAGCCGACTGGTTTGGAATTAAGCATATAATATGCTCTGAAAACTGCGTTGATATTTATAATCCGAAAGTTGTACAAGCAACAATGGGTTCAATTGCAAGAGTTTCTGTTCTTTATAAGAATCTGGAAAAAGTATTAGCCGGAAAACCCAAACAAATTAAAGTTTATGGAACTTTGCTCAAGGGTAAAAATATTTACAATAAAAATTTAAGTAAAAACGGAATTATCCTGATAGGAAATGAATCAAGAGGTATATCAGATAACTTATTACCTTTTATTACAGATAAAATTTCTATTCCCTCTTTCCCAAAAACAACTGGTAAAACTCAATATCCCGAATCACTGAATGCTTCAGTTGCCACAGCAATTGTTTTCGCTGAATTCAGGCGGCAGCATTTATTTGTAAATAAAGTAACGTGAGTTCGTGATAAGTTTCTTTTATTACTGCAAACCAAAAGGAATTCTTATACCAAATGTTGAAATAACGCCACTCGGATTGAGTTCTTCCATTGCAGGTGTGATAAGAAAATTATATCTCATATCAAAAGTAAGGACTGTTTTTCTCTTTAAATCAATATATAAACCTCCAATAGCATGATAACCGTAAGTAAACGAATAATGAACCATTTTTAGAGTCTGATTTTTATCAGCTTTGCCAAGCAGGCTAAATCCTCCGCCAATATAGGGATGAACTTTTGATTCAGGGTTTGTAAGTTCGTACAGCATACTTACAAACAATGGTACCATATAAAGATTATGTTTCTTTGATTGATACTTAAAAGAATTAAATGAAAAGCCCGCAGAAACATTTAATGTCAAACGTGATATTTTTAAGCAATCATAACCGAATATTACCGTTGGTGCGACCACATAAAATTCTGTAGCAGCTTCATCAGTAAAGTCATATATTCCTATACGTGCTGTAAAATCTTGTGCTGAAATCGATAATTGCACAAGTAAACACAACATAAAAATAATTTTATAAATCAAATTCTTCAACAACTTCATTAAAAATCCCTATAGTTTTTATGTTTATTCTCTCTTCTTCCTGATAGAAAGATACTTTAACAAAATGATAATAATCGCCGCCATATCCATGATGAAGTATGGCGCCACCACCACCTGAAATAATATAAGTTAGTCCATCCCGCACATATCTGTTGAAAATGTGCTCGTGACCGGCAAAGACAGCTTTAACTTTGTTATTTCCCAAAAAAAGCTCATGAAGCTCTTCGTTATTAATCAGAGGAACATCCTGGTATTTGCCCTGGGTGAAAAGCGGGTGATGCATAAAAATACAAATATTTTTAATATTTGACTCCTGTGCAATTGAATCAAGATTATCTGTTAACCAAAATAATTGTTCATTAACAATACTCCTTTCTTGACCTCTTATTTCTGTATCAAGAATAATAAAATAAGCATCCTCACAACAGTAAGAATAATAAAAATTTTCTCCCGGTATATTTGCTTGTTCATGAAGTATTTGTTCTGATACAGGGTCGTTTCCTTCATGATTACCTCTTACAATAAACAAAGGCATTTTATCAGTAAGCGGTTTTGAATATCTCCAAAAATTCAACCATTCTGCTTCATTGCCGGGTCTCAGCATGATATCGCCTAAACTAACCGCAAACTTAGGTGCAGGCTCATAATTGGATATGTATTTTACAAGTTTACCATAAACGCCATAGCCCTGCCTGTGATCGCCGAAAACTACAAAAGACCAGTCTTCATCTGATTTTTCAACTTTGTTTTTTGAGCAACTACAAAATAAATCCAATAAAAAAATCAGAATAATAATATTTATAAATATCCTAAATTTTACAGGCATATTGAAAATATTAGATAAAACAAATGTAATAAAATAAATTTAATAAACTTAATATACAATTTATCTTTTTATCTTGCAGTTAACTACGTTATGCATATATTTGCAAAAATTTTTTTAAATGTTTCTGAAAATTTTAATAATCACAGTAATTCTTATTGGAATTGCTTTTACAGCCATCGCTATTAAAATGTTTGTAAAAAAAGGCGGTGAGTTTAAAAAACAATGCAGTACTGTTGACC
>JADFUO010000295.1 GCA_015222115.1 Bacteroidota bacterium
ATTTTGGATTCGCCTGCAATGGTTCTTATCGGCACAAAAATATCCTCAGTCGGCTTAAAGAAATGCGGAATGTGCGGGTTTAAAAATTGTGATGAGAAAAATAAATTTCCTGAAATACCCTGCGTTTTTAATACCGGCGATCTGGGTATTGCAATTGGCTCTGCTGTTAGTGTGGCAATGGACAATAGGGTTGATAACCGTATTATGTACACAGCCGGACAAGCTGTTATTGAATTAGGACTTTTAGGAGAGGATGTTAAAATTGTTTATGTGATTCCTTTGAGTGCAACATCAAAAAATCCGTTTTTTGATAGGAAGTAACTAATTATTTTCAACATGAGTAGAAAATAAACCGATTACAATCGGGAAATAAAGTAGCGATTTTTGTTTCGAGTTGCGAGATACGAGTTACGTGCATCCCGCAACTCGAAACCCGTAACCCGAAACAATATCCTAATGGCTGCATAAACAACATTCAATTTGAACAACATGTTGGTTAGTTTGTATTTTTAAGAGGCTAGAGTAAATGCCTAAAAGGAAGCAAAATCCATTCAAAAAATTTATTGATCATAGGGCGTCTGTACCACGCTTCATAGCTAAAATTTTCCGAGCCCTTTATAGTTTTTGATATATGCTTTTTTAATTGTGAGATAATTTCGGGGTCAGAACCTAACAAAGTAATTTCATACATATACCTGAAACTGCGATAGTCAAAATTTGCAGAACCTATTGAAAATATATCATCATCAATCAACAAAGCTTTTGCATGTAAATTATGAGGGGTGTATAGCAGGAAATTAACTTTATTTTTATATAAAATTCCGAGATATTTGTTTCTTAACACATCAACCAGGCCCACATCCGAATGTTTGGGAATAATAACTTTTACATCAACTCCTCGTTTTCCGGCATCCATCAATGCTTTTCTTAATAAAAAACCCGGGAGAAAATAAGGGGTTTCAATAATTATCTGCTTTTGTGCTTTTTTAAATAACTGAACATATCTCTTTTTAATTCTTTGTACCGGGATGGATGAAACATCACGCAATATCTCAAAATTTTTATATTTTACAACTTTTGAATTATTTACTTTATCAAAAACATATTTATTATATATTTTGAAATCCTGTTTAAAAAGTTTTTTAAAACTAACTGCAATGTCGCTTTTTAATCTTAAAACAAGTTCTCGCCAGTTTAAATTATATTCAGTAATATTAGAAGAACCAATATATGTGATAGAATCATCAATCACTAATATTTTCCTGTGATTACGTCTGTGGCTGCGGGTAAAAAAATCGAAATTATACTTGATTTTTTCAAAAAATCTTACTTCACCGCCAAATTTTATCAGGTCAACAAAAAACGATTCGGAAACCAAACCACCCCAAGAATCAATTAAAATTTTTACTTCTATACCTTGCCTGGCTTTTTCGGTTAAGGCATCCTTAAATTTTATCCCGATAGAGTCGTTGCCTATACGATATGTTTCAAGATAGATATATTTTTGTGCGTTTTCAATGTCGTCAAGCATTGAATTGTAATACCTTATAGGGTCATCAAACAGATGATATGGTTCTTTAATTTCTCTCAATTTATTTACAAATTCTTAAATAATTTTATCAGTTCTTCTTTTTTACGAAATGCAACTGGGACTTTTGAATTATCTTTCATTACAACAAAATTATTGTTAGTTTTTTCAAGTTTTTCAACACACTGAAGATTAATTAAATGTGAATGATGCACCCTGAAAAAACCATATTCGCTCAAAAGTGCCTCATATTCTTTTAATGTTTTTGAAACTACAATTTTATCTTTATCAAGAAAATAAAAATGCGTGTAATTTCTGTCAGACTCACATCTTACAATTTCATTAATATTTACCAGGTGAATATTATTAGTTGTTTTTAAAATTATTTTTTTTGTTTTTTTTGAGATTGAATCAATATTTGAGAAAAAAGTATCCAACTTTAAACTTATGTTATCCTGTTGAATTAATTCCTCAGCCTTGTTAATTGATTTTATTAATTCATTAATATCAATTGGTTTTAATAAATAATCCAAAGCGCTGAACTTAAATGCTTTTATGGCATATTCTTCGTAAGCGGTAATAAAAATGATTTTAAAATCAATGTTTTCAAGTTGACGAAGTAAATCAAATCCTGTTCCGTCAGTCAGCTTAATATCTAAAAAAAGGAGTTCGGGTTTTAATTCACGGATAACTTTTAATCCCGATTCAACACTATCTGCCTGACCGATTAAGGAAACATTTTTACAGTAATTTTCAAGCAATTCAGCAATGATTTCACGTGCATTAATTTCGTCATCAATAATTATAGTTTTTATCATTTTTGTATTTATTATATGATGTTTTCAATCAACAAATATAGAAATAAGTTAAGTATAATAATTAACTAAAGATAATAATTTTAGTCCTTATTTGAACGGAATATTAAGTGTTACTTTAGTTCCTGTTATATTTTCTTTACTATCTTTCAAGTCAATTACATTCAATTTTATTTTTTGTGATAAGGATTTGTTTAAATTTGCTATTCGTTCTTTTGTTATGGATGTTCCTAATGACTTATGAATTTCATCCTTATTTTTAATTAATTTACCGGCTTTAGCCCTGCCAATGCCATCATCTTCAACTTCAAAAAAAATTGTGTTATCTTTTAAGACAAACCGGACATCAATATTTCCTTTTGTTTTTTTATGTTGAATACCATGCTCAATTGAATTTTCGATAAAAGGTTGAACAAGCATTGGCGGAATGGAAATAATTTCAATATTTATTTCAGGGTCAACATAAACCGAATAATCAAATTTATTATCAAATCGTAATTTTTGCAATTCCAAATAATGATTAATTGCTTGAATTTCTTTTTCGATCGGGACATAATCTTCTGTTGAACTATTAAGAATATACCGTATTAGTTTTGCAAAGCTTGAAAGATAATTACTTGCTTCAACAGGTTTTTTCTTATAAATAAAACTTTGAATAGCGATAAGGGAATTAAACACGAAATGAGGGTTCATTTGAGATTTTAGCAACATTTGTTTTAATTTCTCAATTTCTTTTTCGGCATTTTTTCTAACTGTGATGTCCCTGACTGCTGTAACCCTGACATTACGCCCTTTATAATTAAACATTTTACCTTCAAACTCAGCTAAAAATTTTGTGCCGTCTTTTCTTAAAGCTACAGCTTCGTATGGTTCTTCGTATCCTGATAGTATGTTTTGTTTTACAATTTCTTTAGATTCAGGTGCAATAACATCAGTGCCAAAAATTCCAATTAATTCATCATAAGTGTATCCGAATATTTCAATTGCTGCCTGATTTGCTTCAATACAAACACCTTTTTCAGAAATAAAAATTGCTTCTAATGTTGCATCAGACAATGCCCTAAATTTTTCTTCGCTTTCATGTAGCGCCTCCTCAGCTTGTTTCTGTTTACTAATGTCAATAGATATACCTAACATACCAATAAATTTACCGTTATCACTAAATCGTGGGGTTACTATTAGCTGAGCAGGGAAAATTCTCCCTTTTTTAGTAATATAATTAAGTTCAGTAATCAGAGGCTTACGAGTGAATTCCATATTTTTTATTGCCCCTTCCATTGCTCCTGATTTTAAAGTTTTCTTAGTATGGAATAGTCGAATGTTTTTTTTGCCGATTACTTCTTCAGGTTCATAACCCAAGATCTTTCTGGCTCCTTCATTCCAACTGAGAATAATACCTATTGGATCCGTTGCAATAATCATTACTTCTGTAGCACTGTTCATAATGCTTTGAAGCAGATCGGTTGTTTCTTTTAGTGCCTCAACCGTTTTTTTGTGTTCGGATATATCTACAACCATTTTTAATTTTTCTTCATTTTTGCTGCATTTCAGCAACTTTTTTTTATGAATTACATATTATATTTTCAGATACAATATTAAGAAAATTTACTCAATAAAAATCTATTTATCTGCCATATTGAATCAATTGCTTTTGTTTAACAATTTATCATTATTATCTTTGCCTTATAAAATTTAGAAATTATGATTAAATCAATGACCGGATTCGGCAAAGTAGTATTGGAACTAACCGATAAAAAATTAACCATTGAAATTAAAACACTTAACAGCAAGCAACTTGATATCAATACCCGCATTCCCAACCCATATAAGGAAAAAGAACCTGAAATACGTTCATTACTGAGCAGGAAACTGGAAAGAGGAAAAATTGAATTCAACATTTATATTGAAAATACTGACGTATCAATAAATTATTCTTTTAATAAACCTATGGCAAAAAAATATTATGAAGAATTAAAAGCATTGTCAACAGAAATAAATCAACAGAACTTTTCAAACTATCTCCCATTGATAGTAAAAATGCCTGATATATTATATCCTGAAAAAGAAGAATTCAACGAAAGTGATTGGTCAAAAATTGAAAAATCAATTAATGATACATTAAATCAGGTAAATGAGTTCAGAATTGATGAAGGTAAACTATTGGAAAATGATTTTATTAAAAGGATAAAATATATTAAACAATTGCTTCTTGATATAAATTCATTTGAAGAAAAGCGAATAACAAATTTTAAAGAACGCATAAATAGAAATCTGAATGAAATTTCTGATAAAGTAATAATTGACCGCAATCGTTTTGAACAGGAAATAATTTATTACATTGAAAAACTTGATATTACAGAAGAAAAAGTCAGATTAGAGAAACATTGTGATTATTTTCTTGAGACCTTGAACGCAGAAATTTCTTCAGGTAAAAAACTAAATTTTATTTCACAGGAGATTGGCAGGGAAATTAATACATTAGGTTCAAAAGCCAATGATGTTGACATTCAGAAAATTGTTGTTCAAATGAAAGACGAACTGGAGAAGATTAAAGAACAATTATTGAATATTTTGTAATTAATATATCTTAGTAAAAAAAGGCTGAGGCTAAGGCTGAGGAAAAAAAGGAAATAGAAAAAATCCTTAGCCTCAGCCTAACAATAATATATCTTATGAATAAAAAATTAATAATTTTTTCTGCGCCTTCGGGAGCCGGTAAAACTACAATTGTAAAAGAATTGCTTAATTCGGGGCTTAATCTGGAATTTTCAATTTCTGCATGTAGCCGCCCAAAACGATCAAATGAGATTGATGGAAAAGATTATTATTTCCTTTCGGTTGGTGAGTTTAAAAATAAAATTGCCAATAACGAATTTTTAGAATGGGAAG
>JADFUO010000296.1 GCA_015222115.1 Bacteroidota bacterium
ACATAATTGACTTTATGGACTGACACTAATTAGTGGTTTTCTTCTGTTGCCATTCCGAAATAAAGTGCTGATAACAGTGTAAAAACATAAGCCTGAATAAGAGCAACAAGCAACTCAAGTAATCCCATAAAAATTGCAAATAAAACCGAGACTATTGAAACACCATATCCCATTGCAATATTTATATTTCCGAAAATAAATATCAGGCTAACAAAACCTAAAACAATTATATGCCCGGCTGTAATGTTGGCAAAAAGTCGCACCATTAATACAAAGGGTTTGGTTATAATTCCGGTTAATTCAATAATCGGCATTAATGGGACAGGAAACTTTAACCACCAAGGAACTCCTGGAGTATTAATTATGTGAGTCCAGTAATTTTTATTTCCACTGAAAAATGTAATTATAAGAGTAAAAAGTGCCAAAACCCCCGTTACAGCTATATTACCTGTAACATTTGCCCCTCCGGGAAAAAAAGGAACTAATCCGAGTAAGTTATTTAGAAATATGAAAAAAAACAGGGTTAGTAAATACGGCATAAATTTTTCGTATTTTTTTTCACCGATTGCTAGTTTTGCAATATCATCCCTGATAAATAAAATTATCGGTTCCAACAATGATTGAAGACCTTTTGGTGCCTTACCTTTGCGTTTCTTATAAGTTTTTGCTATTGAAATAAATATCCAGCATATAATTATCATGCTAATGAAAATAGAAAATACATTTTTTGTAATTGAGAAATCCAAAGGTAAATCTTCATTGGCTCCTTCCTCAATCACATCACCATGAACAAAGTCTTCTTCAAGGATTTTAACTATTTTGCCTTTGTTGGGCCCTTCACTTACTATTTTAAATCCTTTATAAGAAACGTTCCCGTGTTCAAACTTACCTGAACAGAATATTGAAAGCCTGCCGTTATACCAAAGAATTACAGGTAAATGAATGGAAACTGCATGCCCGCCAATATCCATAATATGCCAGTCATAAGAATCAACAATATGCTCGATTATTTGTTTACCTGCATTATATTCTTCTTCTTCAACTTTAAGAGGCCAATCTTCAGAATGTTCGCGGCTGATTGTGTCATTTTTATTACCATGAGTTTTATTAGAATTATCAGAGGCAAATATTAAAGAATTAAAAAAAAGCAGAAAAGAAATAACAAATGCTTTTAAAAAATAAACTATTTTTAAATAATGTATCCTGTTCATCTATTGTTTATATGATTTTTTTAAAATAGAATGCAATTTTACAAAAATTTACAGAATTATTATAAGATTTTTAAATATTTGAATTAAAAAAACTTGTTAACTTTGCGAAAAATAAAGATATTTATTGACAATTATATAATATTAATGTAACTTCACAAATTGAAAACAGTTAAAACGTTTTTAAAAATAAAGCGTACAAAAATATTGATCAACAAAACCATAAAAAAATACCAGCTATGAAAAAAATTATTGTAATATTCTTTGCTTTTGTCTTTATCGGACTGAGCAGTTGCAAGGAATCAAAACAACCTGTAAATCCTGCAGATGAATTAGCAAATATTGAAAACATACTTGATCAGTATGTAATTGCAAATGAAAATCAGGATTTAAGCTTAATTGAAAAAATATGGGCATCAGATGAAGATATTATTTTAATTGGTACTAACAGCGATGAAAAACTCGTAGGATGGAAAGCAATTAAAAAAGCCATAAAAAATCAATTTAAGGAATTTAAAGACACTTATATTGCTGTAAGTGATCAGATTATTAAAATTAATGATACCGGAAATACTGCATGGTTTTCAGAACTATTGAATTATAATTTTATTTATAATGGTAAAGCACAAAGTTTTGAAGGAATAAGATTTACGGGCGTTTTGGAAAAAAAGGAAAATAACTGGGAAATTGTCCAGGGACATTTATCTATTCCTGTATCAGTTGAAATAGAAGAAACAAAAAAATAAAATTATTGATGAAAAAATTAGTATTTTCTTTGTTTATAGTTTTAGCACTAATTTCCTGTTCACAAAAAAAAGATAAGGAAAACAACACTAATGTTGAATTTGATAATCCTGACATAGAACTAACGGATTCAGCTAAAATTACTCAATCCGTTAATGGGGATGAGACTTCGGAAATTATTATACAACCCAGGGTTGTTTCTGTAACAAAATTAGAAGAAAAAGAAAATCCTGGATCTCCTCCAAAATTTGATACTAAAATGCTGGCAAAAAAGGCCTTTAATAAGGGTGTTGCTAATTATCAAACTAAAAATTTTGAGGAAGGGATAGAGGATTTTAAAACAGTCGTAAAAAGTAATCCGAAGCATTCAAAAGCCTATTATAATCTTGGGTTTGGAAATTATAATTTGAATAAATTTTCAGAAGCATTAACTTATTTTGAAAAGGCGGTTGAGTTAAACCCCAAAGATACAACCTCATTGCTATATTGTGGTCTAAGCAATTTTTTTCTTGAAGAGTATTATAAGGCAATTGAATATTATGACAAAGCTATAGAAATAAATCCCACTTATGGGATGGCATATTATAACAGGGGTACAGTTGAAGGTCAGTTAGGTAATTATGAAGACGCTCTTTCCGATCTTAATGAAGCTATTAAATTAATGCCAAAAAAATTTGATGCATATTTTAACAGAGGGATTGCAAACTTTTATCTTGGAAAGAAAGAAGAAGCATGTTCGGATTGGAAAAAAGCTAAAGAACTCGGTGCCCCGAATGCTGATGTAGCACTGTCACATTATTGTAAATAATTTAGAAAAATCATTACATTAATCTACCTGAAACAGTTGCCAATACAAAATCTCCTGAATCAGATGCTTCTTTAAACACCTCACCATGCTGGTAAATTTTTACATTTACTGCTGCATTTTTATTATTTGATTGTGCTGAGAAATAAAAATAATCACCCGGTTTGCCCTTATACGAATATTTCCAGCCATCAGGCACATCAGGGTTTTGAACGGTTTGTTTACTTTCTTCGGTATAAGTTACATTAAATCCGCTTGGCGTTCCGCTAACTTCGTAGGTAACATAGTCTAATGGTTTTTTTTTCTTAAAAATTGAACCAATAATTCTAAAAATATTTGCCATAATTTTTATTTTTTTTCAAATATAATAACTGGCATTAATAAAGTCAATAAAATTTAAAAAAAATGTTGATTCTTCTTTTAAAAAAGAAGATGATTCATTCGGCTAAAATCAACACTTTATTTTTAAGAACTTCAATAATCCCTCCGTTTATTTCAAAATAATGTAAGTTTTTATCTTTTTTTTTGATCTTGATTTTTCCTTTTTTTAAAACGGATATTAGTGGGGCATGATTATTTAATATCTCAAAAGAGCCGTCAATACCCGGAAGTTGAATTAATCCCACTTCTCCGGTAAATACAGTTTTGTCAGGTGTTATTATTTCAAGATGCATTTTGACTGTATTTTCTTATCAATTAACATTATTCATGTTAAATTTGTACTTTACAATTTGCAATTTTTTATTTTTTAACTTCTGCTATCATTTTCTTTCCTTTTTCTATAGCATCTTCAATAGTTCCGACAAGGTTAAAAGCAGCTTCAGGATACTCATCAACATCGCCGTTTATTATCATATTAAATCCTTTAATTGTATCTTCTATTGAAACGATTGTTCCTTTTAAACCTGTAAATTGTTCGGCAACAAAGAATGGTTGCGATAAGAAACGTTGAACTTTACGTGCACGATAAACAATTTGTTTATCCTCATCAGATAATTCATCCATCCCGAGAATAGCAATAATATCCTGCAGTTCTTTATAACGCTGAAGAATTTCTTTAATTTTTTGAGCGGTATTGTAGTGTTCCTCTCCAACAATTTCCGGGGTTAAAATTCTTGATGTTGAGTCAAGGGGGTCAACAGCAGGGTAGATACCCAGTTCTGCTATTTTCCGGCTTAATACTGTAGTAGCATCAAGATGAGCAAAGGTTGTTGCCGGAGCTGGATCAGTCAGGTCATCTGCCGGCACATAAACAGCCTGAACAGAAGTAATTGAACCTCTTTTTGTAGAAGTGATCCTTTCTTGCATTATTCCCATTTCCGTTGCTAATGTTGGTTGATAGCCTACAGCCGAAGGCATTCGTCCAAGCAGGGCTGACACTTCGGAACCGGCTTGAGTAAAACGGAAAATATTATCAATAAAGAAAAGAATATCGCGTCCGCCTGATTTGTCATCACCATCACGAAAATATTCAGCCAAAGTAAGAGCTGATAAAATCACTCTTGCACGGGCGCCCGGTGTCTCATTCATCTGCCCGAAAACCAAAGTAGCCTGTGACTTTATCAATTCTTTATGGTCAACCAATGAAAGATCCCATCCTCCTTTTTCCATGTTTTTGAGGAATTTGTCTCCGTATCTTATCACTTTTGATTCAATCATTTCGCGTAGGAGGTCATTTCCCTCGCGGGTTCTTTCGCCAACACCACCAAAAACCGATAAACCCGAATAAGTTTTAGCAATGTTGTTGATAAGTTCCATGATTATCACGGTTTTACCAACACCGGCACCGCCGAATAATCCAATTTTACCACCCTTGGAATACGGCTCAATTAAATCAATAACTTTTATTCCTGTGTAAAGTACTTCTTTTTGGGTTGTAAGATTTTCAAATTTGGGAGGATCGCGGTGAATTGCGTAAGTATGTTCTTTTGAAACTGGTCCGAGACCATCAATCGGCTCGCCAATTACATTGAACAACCGTCCGCGGATTTCTTCGCCGATTGGCATTGTTATTGGTCCACCGATTGCAAAAACTTCCATTCCACGCCGTAAACCGTCGGTTGAATCCATAGCTATTGTTCTGATGGTACTTTCGCCAATGTCTTGCTGGGCTTCAAGAACAATTACATCACCCTGGTCATTTTTAACTTCCAATGCATCAAAAATATTAGGAAGTTCAGCGTCCTGGTCAAAAGTAACATCTATTACAGGACCGATTATCTGGGAAATTTGACCTACATTAATTTTTTCCATAAATATTAAAAAACATTAGATTTGAATGCAAATATAAAAATAAAATAAGTATTTCATTATTTATTCAGTTTTATCATTGAAAATCTGCGTCTGAATTATTTCAAGGCTTTGATAATATAGTTTGTAGTGGGTCAGGAGTTTTGAAATTTTATTTTTTTTTGAAAAGTTTTTTTTGAAAAAGTATCAAAGAAAACACTCCTATCGTGATTGATGAATCGGCAATATTAAAAACGGGGCGGAAAAAGATAAAATTTTCATTAGCCCAAAAAGGAAACCAATCCGGAAAATGCCCCTTGATAATTGGAAAATAAAACATGTCAACAACTTTACCATGCAAAAATGAGCTATATCCGCCACCTTCGGGAAACAAAGTTGCAATTTGATTAAAATAATAGCCGCTTTCGCTAAAAATTAATCCATAAAAAGCACTGTCAATAATATTTCCGAATGCACCT
>JADFUO010000297.1 GCA_015222115.1 Bacteroidota bacterium
ATATTTTATAATCAAGGCAAATCCCGTATCGCCAAAATGTATAATTGAATCATTATTATCTTCGATGTAAAAATTGTCAGTATCAACAATATCTTCACTATTATCCAAATAGTCCTTATGAATCAATGCAGCAATATCTTTAACAACCTCATGAGAAATTTCCTTAAAAACATACTCACCCATAAAAAATATATTATCAATAAAATAATAGAAAGCTTTTATTTCAATATCATACATTATCTCCTTGTATCCAATAATTTTAACATCAATGAAATTATGTTTATATGCATTAAAACAAACAGGGTTTCCTTTTAGTTTTTTAATTTCCGCAAAAGTAGTCAGATACGGTATCTCGCCAAATTTTATAACTTTTGATGTTTTATAACTCACCGAGTCTTTATCTCTGTCTAAAAACATAAGTATGTGATAAATAAATTCATTTTTTATACAATATGAATAAGGATTTTTATTTGTATAACGTTTGTATAAGTTTAAATACCGGTAACTGTATTTTGTGTAAAATAATTTTATTAATAAAAGCCATAAGCTGGGAAGTTTTCTGATTATTATAAAAATTATCAAAATAATTACAAAAATAAGAATCAGATAATTTGTTGACATATTAAATTTCTCGATATTTACCGTACAAATATACAATAATATTAATATAATATCAATTAATTTTAGAATCAATTGATTCTTTAACAATGAAATTGGATTTTAATATTATTTATATATTTGCAAGCTCATTTTATACCTGTTGAAAATGAACTCTACATAAAGTTAAATATTTAATATCTGATAATCAGCATAATAGTTGTGTGTAAATTTATTAACTTCTTTTCTATGGGTATAATAAAAAATAATAAATTATGGAAACTGATAAAATACAAAAAGGCGGAGAGTTTCTGATTAAAGAAACTGAAGCTAAAGATATTTTTATTCCTGAAGAAATAAATGAAGAACAGCGAATGATAGTCCAGACCTGTGAAGATTTTCTTGAAGCAGAAGTTTTTCCGATTTTAGAAAGAATTGACAGTCAGGAAGATGGATTAATGCGTGAATTGATCCGTAAATCAGGTGATCTGGGTTTGTTAGGAATATCATTACCTGAAGAATATGACGGATTTGACCAGTCGTTTGTAACCTCAATGCTTGCAAGTCATGCAATGGGAGCAGGATATTCATTTTCAGTTGCCTATTCAGCTCATACAGGTATTGGCACACTACCGATTTTATATTACGGAAATGAAGAACAAAAAAAGAAATATATACCCAAACTCGCTTCAGGCGAATGGGCTGCTTCATATTGTCTTACCGAGCCGAATGCCGGCTCTGATGCTAACTCCGGTAAAACCAAAGCCGTTTTATCAGAAGATGGAAAATATTATATTTTAAACGGCCAGAAAATGTGGATAACAAACGGTGGTTTTGCAGATGTACACACGGTTTTTGCAAAAATTGATAATGACAGGATTCTTAGCGCCTTTATCGTTGAAAGTAATTGGGATGGAGTTGTCATTAATCCTGAAGAGAAAAAAATGGGTATTAAGGGTTCATCTACAGTACAGATATTTTATAATGATGTTAAAGTTCCGGTTGGAAATCTTTTAGGAAAAAGAGGACAAGGATTCAGGATTGCATTGAATATTCTGCACATGGGCAGGATAAAACTCGGAGGTACGGTTCTCGGGGCTGCAGAAAGAGCAATCACCCAATCGGTAAATTATGCCAACGAAAGAAAACAATTCGGCAGATTTATCTCCAGCTTCGGTGCTATTAAATTTAAACTTGCCGAACAGGTTATCAGGACGTTCTCTACCGAATCTGCAGTTTACAGAGTATCTCAAAATATTGACGAAGCCATTGAAAGACTTGTTGAAGAAGGAATACCTAAAAGTAAAGCTACTATTGAAGGCATTGCACAATATGCTATTGAAGCTGCACTACTGAAAGTTTATGGCTCGGAAATACTTAATTATGTTGTTGATGAAGCTGTTCAGATATTCGGTGGAATGGGATTTTCTGCCGAAACATCAGTTGACAGAGCATATCGCGATTCAAGAATAAACAGAATATTTGAAGGCACTAATGAAATCAACAGATTATTAGTTGCCGATACAACTATTAAAAAGGCATTGAAATCCGGTTTTGATGTTGTAAGATATGCTAATCACATTATTAAAGATTTAGATGAGAAACCTGATGATGAAACTACTGAATTAAGTTATTATGAAGAAAAAAGAAAATATATTAAAAACTTCAAAAAAACCGTTTTATTACTTTTAGGTGCTGTTTCCGAAAAATTTGAACGCAAACTTGTTGAAGAACAGGAAATTCTTTTCAATGTCTCTGATATTATCATTCAGATTTATGCTGCCGAATCAACGCTTTTAAGAATTGAAAAATCAGAAAGTATGAAAGGCGAAGAATATATTAAGATATACAAAGATATTCTTGATATATTTGTTTATGATGCAGCCAATATCATTCATAAAGCTGCATTGGATGCAATAAGTTCTTTTACCGAAGGAGACGAACAGAAAATTTTACTTGATAGAATTAACATGTTTACTAAAGTAGCTCCGGTTAATGTTAAAGAGGCAAGAAGAAGAATTGCAGATAAATTAATTGATGATAACAGGTATAACTTCTAAGATGATTTACGGATTACGATTTACGAATTACGATTTACTTCAAAATTGCTTTAGAAATCACAAGTCTTTGCACCTGATTGGTTCCTTCGTATATCTGGCACAATTTTGCATCTCTCATCATTTTTTCAACAACAAAATCCTTTGAATATCCATCACCACCCATAACCTGCACTGCGTCGGTAGTAACTTTCATGGCTATATCCGAAGCATACAATTTTGACATGGCCGATAATTTTGATAATGATCTTAAACCATTATCATAAGCCCAAGCAGCGTTCCATGTAAGTAAACGTGCTGCTTCAACAGCAGTTGCCATATCGGCAAGCATAAAACCAATTGCCTGATTGGCTGCAATCGGCTTACCAAACTGAATCCTGTTTTTTGCCCAATCTTTTGAGATTTCAAACGAAGCTCTCGCAGTTCCAACACTTAAAGCTGCAACACCAGTTCGTGTGCGGTCAAAAGTTTTCATGGCAATTAAAAACCCATGTCCCTCCTGCCCTAACATGTTCTCTACAGGTACTTCAACATCAGTATAAATAATTTCATTTTGAACCGATGCTTTTTGTCCCATTTTTTGTAATCTCGGCTTGATATCAATACCCGGTAAATCGGTTGGAACTATAAAAGCTGTCAGACTTCTTGCTCCTCTTTCAGGATTAGTTAATGCAAAAACCGTATGGAAGGTAGCTACTTCACCGTTGGTAATAAACCTTTTATGCCCGTTTAAAATATATTTATCACCTTTTTTTATGGCAGTAGATTTTATACCGGCTACATCAGAGCCGGCATTTGGCTCAGTAAGACAGTATGCTGCAACTCCTTGTTTCTCATTAATTAATCCGAAAAACTTTTTTTGTTGTTCTTCATTTGCTGACAATAATAATGGTGTTAAAGCCAGTGTATTGGCATCTATACCAATACCAATACCAATGCATCCTGCACCTAATTCTTCTGATGCAAGTGCACTATCCATAATGTTAAAGCCCTTACCTCCGAATTTTTCCGGAATCGGCCCATTCATTATTCCTTCTTTATATGCTTGTTTTACAATATCCCATGGAAACTCTGCCAGGTCATCATATTTCAACCTGTTTGGAATTATTACCCTGTTAGTAAAATCCCTGTATTTTTCCTGGATTTCTTTTTGTTTATTACTTAATGAAAAATCTATCATACTTTCCTCCTAAAATAATTTTTTAAATTTATGATAATAATATTTTACAACAAACCTACATGAATTTTATTTAATACACAAATAACAATAAATGAATTTCGAAGAATTTCAATTAATTTCAGTAGCCAGCAATTCTTTTGCATTCTCAATAGCTGCCTTTGTAACTTCATCACCACTAAGC
>JADFUO010000298.1 GCA_015222115.1 Bacteroidota bacterium
CCAAACTATCGCGTTTGGTTCTCAAATTCTGAAATCTATAGTCCTGTCTACAGTTCTTTTCAAATTGATTATACGCCGGACAATTATTGTGACTATAGAATTTTTTATGCCGATAATGAGATTAATACTATAGATGATGAAACAAAATGCCTTGATTATGACCAGAATAGCTCCGGTATTCACGAAATGGATTTTTATCTGGATGGAGCCGAATATGTTTTATTGTATTGGAGAGATAATCCAACTACCAACCCTGATGGAAAGGATTTTGAAAATTGCTTTTTTACTCATAAAGTGCTTGGGGATCCATATAGAATAAAACACGAATTGAACTATACATTTGGCATAAAGCATGTTATAGAAAGTACTTCAATAAATGCTCATTACCCACTTGCAATTGATTAATTGAAAGGATATGAATTTACGGATCTTATTTTTGTTATTATTTTCAATTTTGCAATTTTTATTGCATGCCCAGTATTCATTCGAATTTATCGTATCAAACCCTGTTAACGAAATTATTTTGGATTTGTATGAAGAGGAAACAGGTGGTTTCCTTGCGGTAGGTTACCAGGGAGATACCCCTACACCAGAAGATTACAAAGGTTTGATCATCAGAATTAGTCCTCAGGGCGATACAATAATTAAAAAATATTGTATCGCCGATACAGTCTTTATTTTTAAAAGAATTGTAAGATGCAACGATGGCAACTATTTGATTTTCGGAGCAGCCGCATTTCCACCTGAATTCTATCATGAACTGCTTATTGTTAAGCTTGATACAAACCTGAATATTTTATGGTACAGAAAACATGAACTTGATGTTAAAGCCATTTACCAAAGAAAGATATTGCCACTTGCTAATGGGACAGGATATCATATAATCAACCAAGTACTTAAGGATTATAAATGGAACTTAATGCTTTGCAAAATAAATGAAAATGGAGATTTGATAAAAACAAAACTATTTTCCGAACTTGGAGGCGGACAAGATGTCGGGGATGCTGTATACTCAACTGACAGTTCATATATATATATATTTGGCACCGGTTATAATAATACTTGGGTCGGCTCAAGATTAATAATTGATACCAGTTATACTTTTATATATAGCAACTTGTTACCCGAATATGCTGATTTATATATGAACGCAAAGTGGTTCACAGATAGCACATTGCTTTTTTCAGCTTGCTACTCTTATTTTATTCATCCACAGCGTGATGATATTGGCATCTCTGAAACTGATACTTCATTTTCAAATATGGATATCCAAAGATATGGAGCTATTGATACAATAAACTACCCTGCCGTTGTGCAGGCGATAGATTTTATTTCAAACGATAGTATATTTCTTGCAGGTACGCACAATATAGTTTTTGATTTTTTTCCGCATGAAGCTTCATGGATTTCAATATGGCAGTTAAAGAATGATCTTAACGCAAGGGTAGAATACTTTTATGGAGGGGATGCTTACTATGTAACTTACAGTATTATAAGCACTTCCGATGGCGGTTGTCTTGTAGCTGCACGTAGATACGATTATCAAGTTCAGCAAGAAAGAGATAATGATATTTTTATCCTTAAACTTAAAAGGGAAGATTTGATAACAGAAATACCTGATGCTATTTCTATTAATAAGGAACCTGTGATGATTTATCCCAATCCTGGCAAAGACAAATTTATGGTTAATGTCGAAATTGATAATGTTTTGTTTTATTTATATGACATGCAGGGAAAATTAATATTTAAGCGGAAGCTAAAATCGGACAATACCATAATTAACTGTTCAAGGCTATTGCCTGGAATATATATATACACAATTACAAAAGAAGATAGGGTTATTAAAGGTGGAAAGTGGGTGAAACTATGATCATTAATATTCAATGGAATTAATGTAATTAGTCTTTTACTAAAACAAAAATATAAAAGAACAACAACTGAAATTAATAAATTTAATAAAAAGAAATGTTATGAATAATTTATCATTATCAAAAACAGGAGTACCTGTTATTATTATATGTATTATAATTATGAGTTTTTCACATATTAAAGCACAAAACTGTATGCAATGTGAAGGCAATACTGCAACAGGCTACAAATCAACAGCAATTGGATTTGGTTCCCGGGCAGTGGGCGATTATTCTTTTTCTTCCGGTTATCAGAATTTATCAGAAGGAAATTTTTCTATCTCAATGGGTGCATATTCTGAGGCTTATGGTCCTTACTCTGGTGCTATTGGCAGATATTGTCATGCAAAAGAACGGTCATTTGCAATTGGTGATCATGCAATTGCAAATGTAAGTGGTACAGTAGCTATTGGTCATTATGTGCAAACAGGCGCTAGCAGAACTATTGTAATAGGCAATTCAGATAATCAACATCCTTTAATTAATAATATCCCCTCAAGTTTAATGGTTGGTTTTTTAAGCTCAGAACCCACCTTATTTGTTGGCCCAACACTCTATGGCCAGCAATTCGGCAAAGTAGGTATAGGAACAACAAACCCGATGGCAACCTTAGATGTAAACGGAGGATTATTGACCAAAGGATTTGCTATGCATACTGTAAATGTACACAATGGTTATGTTTTAACATGCGATGCATTTGGAAATGCAGATTGGGCACCTGGATCTCAATCCTTATGGACTATGGGTTTAGATAATAATATATACAGATTATCAGGAAACATAGGCATCGGAACTTCAGAACCACAATCAAAATTACATATTAATAATGGTTACGTATCAATTGGTTATAATAAGCTCACTAATCCAAAAGAAAGTGGATTGATTGTGAAAGGTAAAGTAGGAATTGGAACTAATAATCCTTACGAAAAACTACAAGTTGGAGAACTATTTACTTTTCATAGTGGCGGTACTAAGTTTATTGGTTATAATGTTTACTGGGATGGACTTGATAAGGGTGATACGGATGGTTTGGGTGATAAGAGAATTGTTAATGATGAAGTTTCATGTATTCGTTTTGGCAGTAATGGTAATTTAAGTTTCTGGACAGCACCAAGTGGTGATCCCGCTAGTCCTATTGAATACAACAAGGCAATGATTATCACTAATGATGGAAATGTTGGGATAGGCACAACCAAAACAAGCGGTTACAAGCTGGCTGTTGCTGGCAAAATCTTAGCAGAAGAATTAAAAATTATTGAAAATGTACCTTCTTCAGATTATGTGTTTTATGATGATTATGACTTAAGATCATTATCCGACGTTGAAAGCTACATTGGTAAACATAATCATTTACCTGATGTGCCATCGGCTGATGAATTTAAAGAAAATGGTTACAACGTAGGGGAAATGGACGATTTATTGTTAAGAAAAATTGAAGAATTAACACTCTATCTTATTGAACAACAAAAAATAATTGACAAACAACAAAAAGACATAGACCTGCTAAAAAAGTTAATTGAAAAGAAATGAAAAAACTCAAACAATATATTTTACTAATAGCTGTTTGCATTTTCTTGCAAAATACTTATGCACAAAATTGTATAAGTCCGGAATGGTTAATAAATTCCACAGGAGATGATTGGGATGTTGTATGTGATATGATTACTGATAAAGATGGTTTTACATTTCTTGCAGGTAATTTTACGGCATCAACTGAACTTAGCGAGAATTCGAAAAAAATAACCGGAGACAATAATATATTTATTGCCAAATTTAATGCTAAGGGAGAAAGTGTTTGGTTACGTCAAATTAAAAGTACGGAATATTGCTACATTGCTTTTATAAGTGCCGACTTATCAGGTTCAATTTACTTATGTGGAAATTTTAAAGGTGAAATAAATATTAATACACAACCTTTAATTTCAAGCAGAAGCAAAAATGCTTTTATTATTAAAATGGACAATAAAGGTGATTTTGTTTGGTCAAAACAAATAAATGGAAAATTTTCAAACAATAAACTATTCCTTATAAACGATAGTGAAGATAATTTAATATTTGCAGGCTCTTTCACCGGAATACTTAATATTGATAATACAACATATAAAAGTAAATATTTTACTGACATTCTGATAGCAAAATTCAATGACAAAAGTGAATTAATTACTTCAAAAGTTTTTGAAGGAAAGGCAAACGACCTGATTAATGATATAGCCATCAATAAAAAAAATGAAATCTTTCTTACAGGTTCGTTTGAAAAAGAGCTAACTGTTAGCGATAATTTTTTAAAATCGCAGGGAAGAAAAGATGCCTTTCTCATTAAATTAAACAATAACCTTCAAGTAATTTTCAGCAAACAAATTGGAGGTATATATGATGATTACGGGCAAAATATTTCAATTGACAGTAAGGATAATATTCTTTTAGCCGGTTCATTCTCAGATGAAATCCAATTAGGCAAAGAACATTATCTAATATCAAATGGAAATTTAGATGTTTTCCTGATCAAGTTTGATAAAACTAATAAAATAATATGGGCTGAAAGTTTTGGTGGCTTTGCCAATGATTATCAAAGTTCAATAGCTATTAATGCTTCAAACAATATTTATTTGGCCGGAACTTTCAGAGGCGAGATTTTTAAGAAAGAGAGTCGGATAA
>JADFUO010000299.1 GCA_015222115.1 Bacteroidota bacterium
GGTTAAACGGTGATTTTTATAATGATTTCGCCATTTTATATGTTATTCCTTCGGAGCTTAAAAGAGTTAAATCAACAGGTTTAAAATTTGAGATACTAAAAGAAGACCTGAATAAATATTATGCCAACTTCTGGGATAATAAAGATGCCTATCACACTTATCAGGAAATCATTGATTTAATGGATAGTTTAGTAACTGCATTCCCTGGTATTTGCTCTAAAACAGTTTACGGTACATCCATTGAAGGGCGTGAACTTTCAGCTTTAAAAATCAGTGATAATGTTACAATTGACGAACCTGAAGCCGAAGTTATGTTTGACGGCGGAATACACGGTGACGAAATCGGTGCTGCTGAAAACTGTATCCGTTTTGCAAGACATTTATGTGTTGAGTATGGAAGTGATCCGCAGATAACCACATTAATCAACACAAGGGAAATATGGATTTACTGTATGGTTAATCCTGACGGCAGAGTAAACAATAGCAGATATAACGCAAACGGAGTTGACTTGAACCGCGACTGGGGTTATATGTGGGACGGCTGGGGAAGCAGTACAGGCGCCTACTCACAGGTTGAATCAAAAGCTCTTCGTAAATGTATGTACAATAATCAATTTGTTGTTCATACTACCTATCACAGCGGAACCGAATATATTTCATGCCCGTGGAGCTACCGCCCCGACCATTGCCCTGATTATGATCATATTATTCAACTTGCAGGAGTTTATTCCTCCACTTCAGGTTATCCTAACCTTCAATATGGGCAGGGCTGTACAGGAATGTATCCTATTAACGGAAGTTCAAAAGATTCAAATTATGGTGTAAATGGTTCAATCTCATGGTCAATGGAAATTTCATATAGTAAGCACCCCCCTGCATCACAAATAATGCTTTATTATAATTATAATGAACCTTCAATGATTGCTATAATTGAATATTCAGGTTACGGATTAGAAGGAACAGTAACTGATGCTAATACAGGCGACCCGGTTGCAGCAATCATTAAAGTAAATGATTATTTTCCCACTTATTCCGATTCAACAGCCGGTGATTATCATAAATATGTTTTACCGGGTACTTACTCAATTACCGTTTTGGCAAACAATTATCAAACCCAAACAATTAATAATATTGTTGTTAATGATTTAAGTTCAACCGTAACAGATTTTCAGTTACAACCCGATACATCTCAGTATGTTTATAAATTTTCAAGTTCAAGAATTCCGAACAACAATAACGCTGACGAAGGCAATACACCTGCTGTTTTTGATGCTCCCGATGATGTTTTTTATTCAATAGGTAAAAATGGCTGGGTGGTTCTTGATATGCAATACCCAATATCTGACGGACCGGGTAATGATTTTATTGTTTACGAAGGTGATGACACACCCGAAGGTTATGATTGTTATGTTGCTCTTTCAATGGACGGACCCTGGGTTTTCTTAGGTGAAGGAAACGGCACAACCGAATTTAACCTTGCTAATGCTTTTATTAATAATATTCAATTTATTAAAATTAATGATGATGGAGATGGAGCTTCAAATGTTAATGACGCCGGTTTTGACCTTGATGCTATTGAAGTAATTGACAATACTTCCGGTATGTATTTGCTATTAAGTAATTACATAGTAGATGACGAAGGTGGCAATGGAAACTGCAGAATTGACCCCGGCGAAACTGTGGATATAATTGTTTCGTTACTCAACAACGGCGATTATATTGCTCAATATGTTACCGGTGTTATCAGTGTTGATACAACTTTTATTACAATTGATGACTCTACTGCCAATTTCGGAACTATTGCAATTGGTGATACAGCTACAGGAACATTTACAATTACTGCCAAAGACACAGTTCCTGCCGGACAAAATCTTGATATTAACCTTAATGTTTCATCAAACGGTGGCACTTATACAAACAGTTACGTCATGAATTTCATTATCGGGCAAATCCCGATTCTTGTGCTTGATCTTGATGGAAACACTAATTCAGGACCGGTAATTCAAACTGCCCTTGAAGATGCTGAAGCTATCTCAGAATATTTAACGGAATTCCCCGAAGACCTGAGTGTTTATACTAGTGTTTTTGTTTGTCTCGGTACTTATAATTCAAACCATGTATTAACGGTTGGGGAAGGACAACTGCTTGCCGATTTTCTTAATACAGGCGGCTCAATATACATGGAAGGCGGTGATACCTGGGCTTATGACAATCAAACAGCCGTTCATACAATGTTTAATATTAATGGTGTTGATGATGGCAACAATGATCTTGGTACTATCTTAGGCATCTATGGTACTTTTACCGAAGATATGAATTTTAATTATTCGGGCGATAACAGTTATATTGACCATCTTGAACCCATATCTCCGGCAGTTTTAATCTTTGAAAACCAATCACCTTCCTACGGATGTGCTATAGCTCATGATGCTGATGATTATAAAACCATCGGCTCTTCCTTTGAATTCGGTGGTCTGGATGACGTAACATATCCCTCAACCAAAGAGGAATACATGACAAGGATATTGAATTTCTTTAATGGGATATATACTGGTGTTGAAAAAAATAATATTGTTTTTTTAAATGATGAACTTGGTCCAAATTATCCTAATCCATTTAGTAATTTAACAACAATCCATTTTACTTTAAATAAAAGTTCAAATATCCAACTTGACATTTTTGACCTCACAGGAAAAAAAATCAAAACGCTTGTTAATGATTTTAAAAATACCGGAAAACATAAGGTAACCTGGGATGCAAGAGATAATTATGGTAATAGTGTACCATGCGGAATTTACTTTTACATACTGAAAACTGGCTCTTCCGTACAAACAAAAAAAATGATATTATCCTATTAAATAATAACAAATTCATATAATTATATACTAAACTAACAAAAGCATGAAAAATAAATTTTATCATAATTTAAAAGGAAATTACCGTTTGCTAATAACTTTAATATTAATAAACTTCTTTTCAGTAAATAACTCATTTTCACAAAAAATCAGTTATTCTGACAGTTGGGGAAATGAAGGTTTTTATCTTGCAAAAGAAAACACTGAAGGAGTTGAAGTTAATTATTCAATCCATGAATTCACTTTTGAAAACATTGAAATTAAAGGCGAAGCAATGAAAAAGCCAATGCTTCTTGGGCATTTCCTGCCAAATGATGAAGGAGCTCCCGACCTGCCCGGAAACGGTCGTTATATTGCATTACCTCAAGGAGCAAAAGCTGTTCTGAATATCACAGCTTCACGCACAGAAACTATCTCAAATATTGATATCTCACCTGCTCCACGCATCCCCTTAGATACAGAAAC
>JADFUO010000300.1 GCA_015222115.1 Bacteroidota bacterium
TCTATAGGTTTGGATTATATAAAATTAAAAACCGTAAAGAATAAATTTATCGGGCTTAAAAAAGGAGATAAAGTAGTTTTTAATCCTTTAAAAGCAACAAAAAGTGCAATTGACACATCCACAATGCTGGGGATTTCAAAAGAAGAAGCCGAAAAACTTGATAATGATTTTCAGCTTACAGTTGAAGAAATTTCAAGGGTAACTCCTGCAGAAATAAATAAAGAATTATTTGATATGGTATATCCTCATGATAATATTAAAGAAAAAAAACAACTCAGAGAAAAAATAAAAAATGATGCAATTGTTTCGTTTGCAGCAGAAAGCGAAAGACAGTTTATGAACAATACAACAAAAAAACTAATTGAAGTATCAGAAATAAAGTTACCTGATGAATTTATGAAAAGATGGCTGTTGGAAAGTAACAAAGATAAAATAACCAAAGAACAGCTTGACACTCAATACGACAATTATTCCGAAACATTTAAATGGCAGTTAATTGAAAATAAAATATTAACCGATCATAAAATTGAGGTAAAGGAAGAGGATATAAAAAATCACATCAGGGAATATTTCATTCATCAAATGCCACAAACGGAAAAAAACAAAGAAACTGAAATAAGACTTAATGAAATTGTCAACTCTATAATGCAAAATAAAGAAGAAGTGAAAAAAATCTATGACAGATTACTTGAGGATAAATTAATGAACCTTTTCAAATCTACACTTAAATTAAATAATAAAAATATAAGTTACGAAGAATTTGTTAAATTAGCTACCAAAACAAATTAAATATTAAGCCATGAATAATGATGAATTTAAAAAATATGCAATAAAAGGCAGGGGAATAAGTAGTTTAACTCTTGAGAAATACATCTCGGTATCGGGAAATTACATTTCACCTACTATCATTGAAGAGCGCCAGATGAATATTGCTACAATGGATGTTTTTTCAAGATTAATGATGGACCGGATAATATTTCTCGGTGTACCTATTGATGACTACGTAGCCAATATAATTCAGGCACAATTGCTTTACCTTGATTCTGTTGATCCGAAAAAAGACATTCAGATTTATTTGAACACCCCGGGCGGTACAGTATATCCCGGATTAGGAATTTATGATACAATGCAATATATTTCTTCGGATGTAGCGACAATCTGCACAGGAGTAGCTGCCTCAATGGGTGCAATTCTTTTAAGTGCAGGAACTAAAGGAAAACGTACTGCATTAAAACATTCAAGAATACTTATTCACCAGCCTATGGGAGGTGCACAAGGGCAGGCTTCTGACATTGAAATTACTGCCCGCGAAATTCAAAAACTTAAAAAAGAACTTTACCAAATACTTGCTTTGCATTCGGGACAGACATACAAAAAAATATGGAAAGATTCTGACAGGGATTATTGGATGACGGCCCAGGAAGCTAAAGAATACGGAATGATTGATGAGGTTCTTCAGAAAAATAAGAAATAGAGTTATATTTTAAATGATTTGATACAATAATAATACAACTAACAATTATTATTATGGCAAAAAAAACTGATTATTGTTCATTCTGCGGCAGGAAAAAATCCGAAACAAATGTACTCATAGCAGGATTAGATGCTCATATCTGCGATTATTGTGTTGATCAAGCTCAAAAAATCGTAAAAGAAGAAATTCCTTCCAAATACCAAAGTAAATTTCAAAATGTTAAGCTTCTTAAACCTTTTGAAATAAAAAAACACCTCGACCAATACGTTATCGGTCAGGAAGAAGCCAAAAAAGTTTTAGCCGTTGCAGTCTATAATCATTATAAAAGAATTAACCAGCCTCAGTTAAAAGCTAAATATCAGGATGTTGAAATTGAAAAATCTAATATAATTATTGTTGGCGAAACCGGAACCGGTAAAACTCTTTTAGCGAGAACCATAGCAAAAATGCTGCATGTGCCGTTTTGTATTGCTGATGCAACCGTTTTAACAGAAGCAGGTTATGTTGGCGAAGATGTTGAAAGTATTTTATCAAGATTGCTTCAGGTAGCCGATTATAATGTAGAAGCTGCCGAAAAAGGCATAATATTTATTGATGAGATAGACAAAATATCCAGAAAAAGTGATAACCCTTCAATAACCCGCGATGTTTCGGGTGAGGGCGTTCAACAAGCATTGCTGAAACTTCTTGAAGGTGCTATTGTTAATGTACCTCCGCACGGAGGACGTAAGCACCCCGAACAAAAAATGATACAAATAAATACACAAAATATCCTCTTTATTACCGGAGGTGCATTTCATGGTATTGATAAAATTATAGGTTCACGATTGCAAACCAACATTATCGGATACAATACCAATAAAGAAAAAGAAAGGATTGATAAAGATAATATGCTGCAATACATCGCACCATCCGATTTAAGATCTTATGGACTGATACCTGAAATTGTCGGTCGTTTACCGGTTATCACTTATTTGCATCCTTTAAAAGAAGAAACATTAAGACGAATTCTTACAGAACCTAAAAATGCACTTGTAAAGCAGTTTACAAAGTTATTCGAAATGGATAACATTAAACTAAGTTTTGATGATACTGTTTTGAATTATATAGTTGATAAATCCATTGAATACAAGCTCGGTGCCCGTGGATTACGCTCAATTATTGAACTAATTTTAACTGATGCAATGTTTGAATTGCCTTCAAAAAATAAATCAAAAGAACTGAATATTACACTTTCATACGCTGAGAAAAAAATTAATAAAACAAACACTTCAAGGCTTAAAGTGGCTTAGTAGCAGTGGCAGCGGCAGTATTGGTATTCAATTGGCAGTAAGCAGCCGACAATCTTCTGTCTTTCATCTTCTGCCTTCGTCCCCTGTCTTAAGCCTTCTGTCTTCTTCCGCTGTAACAAGAAATCAGCATCCAGTATTAATTATTAACAATTTCTCCTATAAAGGGGGTTTTATATACTAATTTGTGATATAATTAAAATGGCATAATTATTGACTTTTTTCAAATTATTTAATGAAAAAACTTATCTTCATATTAACCTTTTTAATAATTGTTTCAAACCAGGGTTTTTCGCAGGAAGCCGATAGGATAGTTGTTTTTGCACGTATTATTGATGGAGATACTGTTCCAATAATCACGCTTCCTGAAATAAATGTATATTCATATAAAATTATTAAAAGCAAAAGAAAAGCCCGGCAACTAAGCCGCCTTATCAAAAATGTTAAAAAGGTTTATCCCTATGCAAA
>JADFUO010000301.1 GCA_015222115.1 Bacteroidota bacterium
AGAATGGCTTTGGAGGTCATTGTCTTATATGAAATTTCAGCCAATAAAGTTAGATAGAAATAAATTAAATCAAGTCATTGGATGAGTATTAAAAATTTATAATATGCTAAAATCTCTTATTGAAAAAAATCGTAGCTACCGGAGATTTCATCAGGAACATAATATTCCTTTTGAATCCCTTAAAGAATTAATTAATTTGGCAAGATTATCCCCTTCCGGAGGAAATCTTCAGCCATTGAAATTTTTTATTTCCAATACTCCCGAAAAAAATAAACTTATTTTTCCACATCTCAAATGGGCAGGTTATTTAAAGGGTTGGAACGGCCCCGAAGAAGGTGAAAGACCATCTGCTTATATTATTATTCTTGGGAATTTGAACTACAAAAAAGTTATTGAATATGATGTGGGAATTGCCGCACAAAGCATTTTACTCGGTGCAGTAGAAAAAGGTTTGGGAGGGTGTATAATCGGTTCTATCCAAAGAAATGAACTTCATAAAATTTTAAATTTGCCGGATAATTTCCGTATTTTGTTAATAATTGCCTTGGGCAATCCTAAGGAAAAAGTAATTATTGAACCTGTTAAAGAAAATAATATTGAGTACTGGAGAGACAGCAATGGCATTCATCATGTTCCTAAAAGAAGCCTGGATGAATTGATTATAAACATTATAAATTTAGGAACTGTTTTCAAAAAACACATTTAAAAAACGTTAACAATAATTCAACCTTATTTTAATTTCGATGAAGTTTTTATTGTAAATTTGCAAACCGTTTGAAAACTAACTGTTTTTAAACCCGTTGAAAAATAAAATATTTATAAAAATGGATTCAAAAAAGAAAGATCCCGCCAAATTATTTTCAGAATTTCCACCGGTTTTAACTGAGCAATGGGAAGAAAAAATCAAAAAAGACCTAAAAGGTGCTGATTATGATAAAAAGTTAATTTGGAAAACAAACGAAAATTTTAACCTTAAGCCCTATTACAGAAGTGAAGATTTAAAAGATATTAGTTATCTTGATGATGTTTTCCCTGGAGATTTTCCATTCGCAAGAGGAAATAAAAAAAATAAAAATGATTGGTATATCCGCCAGGATATTGATGCAAAAGATATTAAAAAAGCAAATATAAAAGCATTGGATATACTAATGAAAGGTGTTAACTCACTGGGATTAATTCTTGATGATAAAACCGAACCAACCATTAAAGGAATTGAAAGACTTCTGGAAAATATTTTTGCCGACGCTGTTGAACTCAATTTTATTTGTGGCGATTATTCGTATAAAGTTTTGGAAATAATTGAAACTCTTGTAAAAAAATATAATCGCGACCTTGAAAAAATCAAAGGTTCGGTTGATTTTGACCCGCTGGGTTATTTCAGCTTAAGAGGTAATTTCAGGCAATCAGAGGAATTTGCTTTTGACCGGTGTTTCGAGCTTATAAAAAAAGTTAACCATCTGCCTCACTATCGTGTGATAGCTGTAAACGGACAATTTTTCCACAATTCCGGTTCTTCAATTGTTGAAGAGCTTGCTTTCAGTCTTACAGCTGGCAGTGAATATCTTACACAGCTTACAAACAGGGGATTAACTATTGACGAAGTTGCACCACGTATAAAGTTTAATTTTGCAGTGGGTTCAAATTATTTTATAGAAATTGCAAAGATAAGGGCAGCACGAACATTGTGGGCAAATATTGTTAATGCTTATGGTCCCGAACACATTGGCATCACCCAAATGCACGTTCATTCTGTTACTTCCGATTGGAATAAAACAATTTACGACCCTTATGTAAACATGCTCAGAACTACTACCGAAGCAATGTCATCAATTATCGGAGGTACGGATTCCTTAGTGGTTAAAGGTTTTAATACAGCTTATGAAGAACCTACTGATTTCTCCGAACGCATCGCCCGGAGCCAGCAACTGTTACTTAAAGAAGAATCATACTTTGACAAAGTCGTTGACCCTGCAGCAGGTTCATATTATATTGAAAATTTAACTAACTCAATTGCTGAAGAAGCATGGAAATTGTTTCTTGAAGTTGATGAACTCGGAGGTTATCTTGAAGCATTCAAAAAAGGATTTATACAATCAAAAATTAAAGAAACTGCCAGAAAAAAGGATTTGGATATTGCAACAAGAAAAGAAAGTTTGCTGGGAACAAACCAATTCCCCAATTTCAATGAACATATTGATAAAGAATTAAATCCGTCAATATTTGAACCTGAAAATTTAACCGGAGATGATGCAATTGTTGAAACTTTAAAACCTTACAGAGGGGCACAGGTATTTGAGATTCTCCGGTATAAAACCGATATATTTGCAATTAAAAACAAGCGCCCGGTTGTATTTATGCTAACTTATGGAAATCCGGCAAAACGAAAAGCAAGAGCAGCATTTTCATGTAACTTTTTTGCATGTGCCGGTTTTAAAGTTATTGATAATCCCGGATTTAAAACTATTGATGAAGGAATAAAATCATGTATAAATGCCAAAGCTGATATTGTTGTGATTTGCAGTTCGGATGATGAATATGCTGAAATTGCACCTGAAATTTTTGATAAATTAAAAGACAAACCAATTATTGTTGTTGCAGGTTATCCAAAGAATATTATTGATGAATTAAAAGCAAAAGGAATACAGCATTTTGTTCACGTAAAATCCAATGTTTTGGAAACATTGCGGAAGTTTCAGGAAGAACTATGTTATTAGTTAAATGTTAACCATTGATATTTAAAAAATAAAGAAATGAAACCGAATTTCAAAAATATAAATTTCCAATCTTCACCGAAATCTTCATTATCAGGCAAGGAATGGAAAAAGGAAAATCACATTTCTTCTAATTGGATGACACCTGAAAGAATTCCCGTAAAATCCGTTTTCACAAAAGATGACCTGTTGGGTTTGGAGCATCTGGAATATGCTGCCGGTATTCCACCATATTTAAGAGGACCCTATTCCACGATGTATGTAATGCGTCCGTGGACAATTCGTCAGTATGCCGGATTTTCCACTGCCGAAGAATCTAATGCGTTTTATCGTAGGAATCTTGCAGCAGGACAAAAAGGGCTTTCCATTGCATTTGACCTGCCAACACATCGCGGTTATGATTCTGACCATGAAAGAGTAGTCGGTGATGTTGGTAAAGCCGGCGTTGCTATTGATTCAATTCTTGATATGGAAATACTTTTTGACCAGATACCCTTAGATAAAATGTCGGTTTCAATGACCATGAACGGGGCAGTTTTACCTGTTCTTGCTTTTTATATTGTAGCCGGACTGGAACAGGGAGTTTCATTAAAACAGTTAAGCGGCACAATACAGAACGATATTTTAAAAGAATTCATGGTGCGAAACACATATATTTATCCGCCATTACCGTCAATGCGTATCATTGCCGATATTTTCAAGTTTACTTCCGAAAAAATGTCGAAATTCAATTCTATAAGTATCAGCGGTTATCATATACAGGAGGCAGGTGCAACAGCAGATATTGAACTTGCTTATACCCTTGCTGACGGATTGGAATATCTACGCGCAGGTGTAAATGCAGGATTAAATATTGACACTTTTGCTCCGCGTATTTCTTTTTTCTGGGGAATAGGCATGAATCATTTTATGGAAATTGCCAAAATGCGTGCCGCAAGGATGCTCTGGGCAAAAATTGTAAAACAGTTTAATCCGAAAAATTCTAAATCTTTAGCTTTAAGAACTCACTGCCAGACTTCCGGCTGGAGCTTAACGGAACAGACTCCTTTCAATAATGTTGCACGTACATGTATTGAAGCAATGGGAGCAGTTTTGGGACATACTCAGTCACTTCATACAAATGCCCTTGACGAAGCTATTGCTTTACCTACGGATTTTTCTGCACGTATTGCAAGAAACACCCAGATATACATACAGGAAGAAACTAATGTATGCCGTTCAGTTGACCCTTGGGCAGGCTCATATTTTGTTGAATCATTAACAAATGATATTGCTCATAAAGCATGGGAATTAATTCAGGAAGTTGAAGAATTAGGCGGAATGACTAAAGCAATTGAAACGGGAGTTCCTAAAATGAAAATTGAAGAAGCGTCAGCCCGTAAGCAAGCCAGAATAGATTCACACAAAGATACAATCGTTGGTATTAATAAATACCGCTTGGAAAAAGAAGACCCGATTGAAATTCTTGAAGTTGACAATACTGCTGTCAGACAAGCTCAGATTAAGAGACTGCAAAAATTAAAATCCGAAAGAAATAATGAAGATGTTCAAAAAGCCCTTGACGCAATAACAGAAGCATGTAAAACCAGTAAAGGCAATCTTTTGGAATTATCAATTGATGCTGCCAGAAAACGTGCTACTCTTGGCGAAATTTCATATGCTTGTGAAAAAGTTTTTAGAAGATATAAAGCTGTAATACGTTCTGTTTCCGGCGTTTACTCATCAGAATCAAAAAATGATAAAACATTTAAAAAAGCATGTAAAATGGCTGATGAATTTGCAAAATTAGAGGGACGCAGGCCAAGGATAATAATTGCTAAAATGGGACAGGACGGGCATGACCGCGGAGCTAAAGTGGTTGCTTCAGGGTATGCGGATATTGGTTTTGATGTTGATATAGGACCGCTATTCCAGACACCTGCCGAAGTTGCACGTCAGGCAATTGAAAATGATGTTCATATTATAGGAGTATCAAGCCTTGCTGCAGGTCATAAAACTTTAGTCCCGCAACTGATTGAAGAATTGAAAAAATCAGGAAGAGAAGATATTTTAATAAACGTTGGAGGAGTAATTCCACATCAGGACTACGATTTCCTTTACAAAGCAGGCGTAGTTGCTATCTTTGGACCTGGCACTGTAATTTCCGAAGCAGGTATTAAAATGCTTGAAATTTTGATTGAATCGAGGAAAGGATAGGCAGTAGAGACATGCCAAGGCGTGTCTCTACTCAACCGGTTCCCATTCAGCAAAATGGTCAACGATAATATTTGTTTTTGGGTCTGTTGTCCAAAATTCATTTGAATTATATGTCCAGCTCATTGTTTCGGAGCCACCGCCACTTTCGGTTGTGATTAAATATCTGTTTGAAAGATGTCCGAAATAATTTGCCTGATTTCGCGGTGAACTACTATCACCGCCACTTGGGTCAACAGGTATCCAGCCATATCCCGGCAAGTAAATTTCCACCCAGCGATGAAAAACATCATCCATACATGCATCATCACCACGGATAACTACTGAGCCCACATATCTTGCAGGCAAGCCGGCAGCCCGGCACATTGCAATATAAATAAAAGCATATTCCGAGCATGAACCGTTTCCACGGGCAAGAACAGTAGGAGCTGTATTCCATCCACCCTGCATTTCGTAATACATATTTTTCATCAGATAATTATAAATATTCCGTGCAATCCAATACGGATTTTTTTCATCTCCAACAGCTTCTTTAACTGCATTTTGAATCACATGATGGTCATACTGGTATTTTTCGTTATTCTCTAAATATTTGGTTTTGATTTCCGAGGGAATTTCATTCATGCTACCTACTTCCTCAGGATAGATAAAATATCTTACATCATAAGTATTAACAGTCAATTTCATTTCTGAATTTTTTATCTCGCCCTGTTTTATATTTTGATAAGAAAAATGAGCTGTTTCCTGTCCCCATTTATCCATAAGAAAATTAGCAGGTTCGGGTGAAAAATCAATTATACCTGTAATTGTCTGATTAGGACGATCGGAAGGGATTGCAAAATATACATCAGCGGTTATCACATCACCAGGACCAAAATTAGTTATCTGATGATAGAAAGTTACTTTTGATTTTTTTTCCTTACTTCTTTTGTATTTTTCTCCATCACGAATTTTTAACTGATAAATTTTATCGTTCTGATAATCAATAGCCCAGAGATTTTCACCATCATAAGTCAATCCTCTTGTAAAAGGGCCGGGTGCTTCACAAACAATTAATACGTTTCCTGTTTCGGGATCAACCATATAAATTTCATCATATGACCTGTCGGAGACCCATAAATATTTACCGTCAAATGTCAGTCCTCTTGGATCTCTTGCAGGAGACTTAAATGACTTGATTGTTGTGCCGTCATCCGGGCTGAACTGAATAATTTCATCCGAATCATTATCAACACACCAAAGATATTTTCCATCCCAGGTTAAGCCCCTTGGTGTTGACGAAGGCGACTTGATGGTTCTTAAAATTGTTCCGTTTTCAGGATTTATCCGGTAAATTTTACCATCATAGTTTTCGGATAAAGGAATACCGCCTTTAACATCTGCATTCCAAAGTGCTTCGCCATCCCAAGCCAATCCCATGGGCCAGTATGCCGGTGCCTGAATATCCCTGATTATATTTCCGTTTTGGGGATTAATACAATAAAGTTTATCGGTTTTTTTGTCTGCAAGCCACAGATGTTTTCCGTCAAAAGTTAAACCGGTGGGAAAAGAGCC
>JADFUO010000302.1 GCA_015222115.1 Bacteroidota bacterium
AGATAACATTTGCCTTTGTTGCCGGCTTTGATGATTACGGGAAATTTCTCGCGGAAAATAAAATAGAAAAAAATACAACCAAAAAGGAGACAAAATAATGGATAATCTTGCAAAACAGAGTGAAATTCTTTTTATGTGGGATGCCAGAATGTGCAACCCAAATGGCGATATGGGGGCTGATAATTCACCGCGATTCGATGATGTTGATGAAAAAGCTATTGTAAGTGATGTCAGGGTAAAAAGAACTGTGAGAGATGACCTGCAATATAGAAAAGGAGAAACTATATATATTAATAATGAAGAGATACTTTCCAAAGGTTTGAAAGCCGAGGAACGTTTTTCACAACTGAAAGATGTCAATTCTGGGGAAAATGATAAAGATGTTTTTCTTACATGTATCGATAACAGGCTTTTTGGAGGCGTTGCTCCTAAAAGCAATATCCAGCTTGTTGGCGCTGTACAGTTCTGCTGGGCAAAATCGCTTAATAAGACTGAAACAGTTTTAAAACCCGGGACCGGTGCTTTTGCAACAAAGGGAGCTGACGGTGAAACAAAGTTTAAAAAAACGTTCCGGGCTGACAATTATATTCCATATGGACTTTTTGCGATGTATGGAAGTGTAAACAGATTGCAGGCGATGAACGATAATACAACCGAGGATGATATTATAAATATGGTTGATTCTTTGTGGTTTGGAACAAAGTTTCTAAATACAAGAAGCAAACAGGGACAAAAACCCCGTTTTCTTCTCAGGATAATTTACAAAGAAGAGAGTAAATATTTTATCGGCCTTCTGGATGAATTCGTATGGTTAAACAATCAGGAAAATAGCGGCAATATCAGGGGAATCGAAGAGGCGGATATTAAATTTGATAAACTCGTTGCGGCTATATCAAAAGCTAAAAATCAAATAGATAAGGTCATGATCGTACTGGACGAGTCATTAGAAAAATATAAAAATGTTTTGGAAAAAATTAAAAATGTCGAATTTACAGATGAAATTAACATTATGAAAAAAGAGAGATAGGCTATGTTTGGATTTAAATTATGGGGCAGATTTGGTTCATTCAGAGATCCAATAACCATAACTCAGAATATGACCTTCAGTATCCCTCCTAAAACAACAGTGGGAGGGGTCTTGGCATCAATTCTGGGCATTGATTATAATGACTATTTTAATGATAATGAATATTTTGATTTCGGTTATTCTCTAATTCTCAAAAATCCGGTACGCAAAAAGAGTTTTGCTCAGAATTATCTAATGGATTATACTGAAAAATCACTGAGCAGATTAAATTTAATGTTAGACATCAGGGATAATAATCAAAAATTGTTGCTACACGAAAAACAGAAGAAAGAGCTGGAATCAAAAGAACTACCCACTAAGGCAGAGGAGAAAAAAATAAAAAGCCTGGGAAAAAGGATTGCAACAACAAAAGAAAAATTGAACAAATCAATTGATGTTTGGAAAGAAAAAAGTGCAGAGAGATTCACGAAAGCAAAGCCCATATATAGAGAATTGCTAATTAATCCGTCTTTCTACATATTCATAAACAAATTCAAGCACGAAGATAAAATTATTGAATTAATGAAAGAACATTTGAGTGAATTTCCTTTATACATGGGCAATAGTGAATTTGCGGCAAATTATCAGTTTATTGATTGCCATAAGTATGAAAAAAAGAAAATCATGAAGCTTGATTCTTTTACAGGGAATCCGGAAAAAATCAAATTTGAGACCGGGAAAAAATATACAAATGTATATGCTGCAACACGCACAACTGGAAGCCGTGAGTACAGAGATTATAAAAGTATGGTTGTTTGCGATAAAAAGATAATATTATCATCTGCAATTGATGGTTACAGTCTGAATACAGACACGGGAGATTTTAATTGTGAGTTTATTTGAAATACCTGATATTTATTTCTCTCATCCGGATAAATACCCATTATCAACACATATAAAAAATATTGCTGCATCGTTTAATGATCCAACTCACAAAAAAGCTGCTGCTTTTCATGATTTGGGAAAATTGAATAATAAATTTCAACAAAATATTAATAATGGCGGGCAATTACCTTTTCATTCGCTTGAAGGGGCATTTTTTTTTCTTCTTTATCATAATATAGAAATAGATGTTGAGTCATTTGGGATATTTTTATCAATTTTAAAACATCATGGCAATCTGCCTGATGTTAATTCGCTTGCTGAAGATATACTTGCCGACGAAGATTATATTTTAAGGAATCATCCAGACTTAAAGGATACAATTCAACAAATAAAAAAAATCATACAGATAAATTTACATTTTGAACTGGAAGACTGCTATGAAATATTTGATACCGAATCATTTGTTAATGATAACAAGTTGAATGGGCTGTATTCTTTTTTCAGAATCAGGGAAATATTTTCTCGATTAATATTTGCCGATAAATATGAAGCAATTTTCAAGAAAGAATTCAGGACCGGCTTGTCTTTTGAATTTGATAAATTTAATAAAAAGCTACTGACTCATATTGGTAGCAAAGTGAATGCATTATCTCCGGTTAGGAATGCTGCCAGAATTGATGTTATTGAAAAATTTAAACACAATAATGAGAAAAAAATATTTTTTCTTGAAGCGCCAACTGGAATCGGCAAAACATTTACAGCTCTTCACCTTGCTTTACAGATTGCAGGAGAAAAAAATAAAAAACGGATTATTAATGCACTTCCTATGACGTCAATCATTGATCAGACATATGAAGAGTATGCAAAGGTAATTGATCCAAATATATTATTAAAGTATCACTATTTGACAAATACAAAAGAGTATATTGTTTCGGATAGGGAAAAAGAAAACGAAAAGAATTTTTTCAGGCAAAAAAATGACTTTATCAGTTCATCGTGGGGATTGGATCAGGTTATAATAACTACATTTAATCAAATCTTGAATGCATTGTATTCAAACAAAAATCGGGATTTGATAAAATTTTGGACATTAAGGGATTCTGTAATAATTTTTGATGAGATCCAAGCCGTTCCCAGAATACTGCTAAAAGATTTTTCAGAAACAATCAGTTTTTTATCCAGGGAATTTAATATTGATTTTATTCTTATGTCAGCCACAATTCCGGCAATAAAGAAGTTTTTTAAACCCGAAACGACATCCGACCTGCTTGGTTTGAAATATTATTCCATGGACTTTAATAATCGGTATTCACTCAAATTTATTGAAAAGATTGATACTGCCGGAAAACTGACAGAACAAATCTTAAAAAAATCTGAAAAAAACAACTCTTTGGTTTGTGTTGTTAATACAAAAAAACTTGCTTTGGAACTATTCGAGAAGATTGAAGAAACTTATAAAGTAGATGAAATTTTTTTATTAAGCACATTATTCATACCGCAAGATCGAAAAAATATTATAAGCGAAATAAGTAACAGGCTAAATAATAAACAAAAAACTATTCTTGTTTCAACTCAGGTCATTGAGGCAGGTGTTGACCTTGATTTTGATTACGGTTTCAGGGAATTCGCACCTTTATATAGCATTATCCAAACTGCCGGGCGAATAAATCGTGAAAACAGGGATGAAGTAAGAAAAAGCGCAGAACTCATCATTACAAACAAGATTGGAGCGAGTCCATACAAACCGGCAGATTTGTTATATGACGAAGTAAAAGAGTTGCTAAAAACCCAAATAAGAGAAAATAGAATATTGCCTTTTTTAAAAAAATATTTCGAAATGGCGATCAAACGGGCTCCGCAGGAGTTTGTTTTAGTTGATCATATGAAACAGCTTGATTTTGAAAAAACAGCGAAACAATTTGACAGCAGTTTTATGCAAACGCTGCCTAATATAATGCCTGTATTTATAGAAATTGAAGATGGCTTATACGAGAGCATTTGTTCTAAAAGAAATAAAATAATCGAAGAATTAAAAGCACCCAATATATCTCTTGAACATAAAATGGAACGAAAAAGCATTTTAAAGCATATGAATAAAAATATATCAAAATATGTTATCAATATTTGTAATGACGAAGCTAAAACATTTCCTGACTTTGAAAATTATGGGAGCATGAAGGTTTGTAATTATTCATATGTAAAAAGTGGTCTGTATACGAATAAGAAAGGATGGACTGGTTTTTCATCAACATTATTGTTTTAAAATAAAAATAGTAATTATTGGGGATTTTTATGGAGAACCAGACTACAAATTATTTTTCCGTAACTGCCAGTCATTTACTGGAATATTTATATTGTCCGAGATTTACATATTTTGAATATGTGATGGATATTCCTCAGAATGAGGGTAATAGGTTTAAAGTACAGAAGGGTCGAGACATTCATGAAATTACAAAAAAACGGAATCCTGCTTATCTACGTAAAAAATTTGGTGCTATAGATAAAAAATCTGATGTTTATCTTGCTTCACAATCTGGTATACGTGGAATAGTAGATGAAATACTTTTTATGGGTGATGGGACTGCTGCTCCAGTTGATTTTAAATATGCTGAATACAAAAAACGAACATTTAAACACCATAAGTTCCAGTTAACTTTTTATGCTCAGTTGATCGTGGAAAATTATAATGTCCCTGTCAACAGAGGCTTTATTATTTATACCCGGAGCAAAAATAAGCTTATTGAGGTTCCTATAAAAGATAAGGATTTTATCGAGCTTGAAAAGATTGTTGATA
>JADFUO010000303.1 GCA_015222115.1 Bacteroidota bacterium
GTTTAGGTTATAGGGATAGGGTTAAGATGCCTGTTTAGTTTAGAGGTAAGGGTAAAGTTTTTTTTACACCTAACCTTTTTCCTTTTACCCAAACCGGCTTCCTAACCTTTACCATTACCGTTATTCTGCCTTCGGTTATACAGTCATAATATCAGTTTCCTTAGCTTCCAGAAGACTATCAATTTTTTTTATATAATCATCTGTAAGTTCCTGAATCTTATCCTGTAATTTTTTTACGTCATCCTCGGGCATACCTTCTTTTTCAAAGTCTTTTGCCATATCATTAGCTGTTCTTCTTGTATTCCTGATACTTATCTTGGTATCTTCAGCTTCGGCTTTAGCTTTTTTCGCCATATCCTTTCTTCGTTCTTCGGTCAAAGCCGGAACAACGATCCTGAGTATTTCACCTTCATTTTTAGGATTAAAACCCAAATTAGCAGCTAAAATTGCTTTTTCAATACTGCTGATAATGCTTTTATCCCACGGCTGAACAATGATCTGGCGAGGGTCGGGTGTGTTAATATTGGCTGTTTGTTCAATAGGTGTAAGTACACCATAATAATCCACTTTAACACCTTCAAGCATTTGCGGGCTTGCTTTTCCTGCTCTTATCTTCTGAAATTCACGTTCTAAATAAACAATAGCATTTTTCATGCTTTCTTCAGATTCTTCAAGACAAAATTTGGCTTCTTCATCCATTTTATTACAGTTTTAAAAGTTACAGTACAAACCTACATGAATTTTGTAAAATAGACAAATACATTATAAAATATTTTAGGAATTTATGCCACAGGGTTAGCACAGATTTATTATTCAATATCGTTTACCTATAATATCCCAATTAATAAGGTTCCAAAAAGCATCAATATAATCCGGTCTTTTATTTTGATAATCCAAATAATATGCATGCTCCCAAACATCACATGTCAATATGGGTTTTAATCCGTTTCTTATTGGATTACCTGCATTACTTTCCTGAATAACATCTAATTTACCATTATTATCCTTAATTAGCCATACCCAACCTGAACCAAATAAGGTTGCAGCAGCATTTGTAAACTTTTCTTTAAATTCAGAAAATGAGCCAAAGCTTTTAATTATTGCTTCCATTAGTTCACCGGTAGGTTCTCCTCCTCCTTCAGAAGAAAAACATTCAAAATAAAACGTATGATTCCAAACTTGTGCTCCATTATTATAAATTCCTCCTTCTGCTTCTTTTATGATATCTTCTAAAGTTTTATTTTCAAACTTTGTCCCCTGAGTTAGTTTATTTAAATTGTTTACATATGCCTGGTGGTGTTTACCATAATGAAACTCAAGAGTTTTTTTACTAATGTATGGTTCCAAAGCATTTAATTTGAATGGTAATTTTGGTAATTCGTAATTCATAACAGCATGTATTTAAGGTTAAACGAATGTTTTATTCACTTTATTTATTTTCAAATAATTCTGACTTTAGTTTAGCTATTCTTTTTGCTTCAACTTTTACTTGTTTCATATGTCCGTAATTAGTGGCAAAGTATATTACGGGGCTATACAGATTACCTGATAATCGCTTCAGAACTGACGATATGCTATAAAACTTTTTCCTTGCATTAATTTTGCCGATTTGGAGTTCGTAAGGTGTCATGTTCTTGGGTTTGAATACAACCGTATTATGATCGTAATACCTCCAGTCTGTAGTTGTCAAACGGTTCTCATTTTTTAGATCTTCATAAATTTTTGTTCCGGGATAAGGAGTTAATATATTGAAGGAAACAGTACTTACTTTATTTTTTATTAAGAATCGAACTGTTTCATCAAATATTTCTTTTGTGTCGCTATCAAAACCAAAGACCATTGATGCATGGATAAGAATACCCATCTTTTTAATCTTTCTCAAGGCACTTTCCAAATGTTTAATTTCCTTAATTGCCTTATGCATTGATTTTAGCTGTTCCTCCGACACACTTTCAATTCCGAAGAACAGTGCTTTGCATCCACTTTCTGCTGCAAGTTGCATAAGTTCATCATCTCTTACCAGCAA
>JADFUO010000304.1 GCA_015222115.1 Bacteroidota bacterium
CTGTTATGCATAAAGATAATTATCTGCATCACGGAGCCATTATTGAAAATGCAATGATCTATCCTTACGGCAAAGTAGATTATTTTGATGACAGGTTTACTCCAAACTCAAGAGCTTCGTATCCATTACGTTATTTAAGAAACATAAAAGTTTCTTCCATTTCAGGTAATCCGAAAACCATTTTATTTCTCACAGCCGATGCTTATGGTGTTTTACCACCTGTTTCAAAATTAAATACTGATCAGGCTATGCTTTGGTTTTTAATAGGATATACCAGCAAACTTGCAGGCACGGAAACCGGTGTAACCGAACCACAGGCAACTTTCTCAAGATTTTTCGGACAACCGTTTATGCCCTGCAATCCTGATGTATACTCAGACATGCTGGGTGAAAAAATGGAAAAATTCAATACAAAAGTATATTTAATTAATACAGGATGGAGTGGCGGTGCTTATGGAACCGGCAAACGAATTGATATTAACCTGACTCGCGCAATGGTTGATGCTGCATTATCAGGAGAACTTGAAAATGTTGAATATGAAGAAAACAAACTATTTCATTTAAATGTTCCGAAAACATGCCCCGGCGTGCCATCTGAGATATTATTCCCAAAAAATACATGGAAAGATAAAGACGCTTATGAAAAAACAGCATTAAAACTTGCTCAACAATTCTCTGATTATTTTAATGAAGCTTATGGCGCAAAAAATATTAAAGAAAGTATTGTTAAGCAATGTCCATATAAGTAACCAACACTGAAACAAAATAAAATCATGGAAAATTCAAATAAAAAATAAAAATAAATTATTAAATTATATTTTAAATTTGCATTTTCATAAAATAAATGTATATTTGCAAATTATTAACTTTAATCAATTATTATTATGTCAACCGGAGTCGTAAAATTTTACAATGAAAAAAAAGGTTTTGGGTTTATTATTGATGATGAAACCCAACAGGATATTTTTGTCCATTCATCAGGTTTAATAGATAAAATCACTGAAGATGACAAAGTATCTTTTGATATCATAGAAGATAACAGAGGTAAAAAAGCTATTAATGTAAAGAAAATTGAGTAGATCTTTTTAAAAATCATTGGAAAGCTCTCTTGTATAAACAGGGGAGCTTTTTTTTACTGGTTAAGCATTACCGGCATTACCAACATTAAAATATCTTCATCTTTATTTTCATTATCAACCGGTAAGATCAGTCCTGCCCTGTTTGGAGCTGACATCTCAATACGGACATCTTCATTATCAATATTGTTCAGCATTTCCTGAAAAAATCTTGAATTAAATCCAATTTCCATATCCTCACCTTCATAATTACAGCTTAGCCGTTCTGTAGCTTCATTTGAAAAGTCAATATCTTCAGCAGAAAGTATTAACTCCTGACCGGAAATCTTAAACCTAACCTGATGTGTTGACTGATTGGCAAAAATTGCTATACGTTTAATTGTGTTTAGCAATATACTTCTGTTAGTAATTAAAACATTTGGATTTTCAGTAGGGATAACGGCTTCATAATTCGGATATTTCCCGTCAATTAATCTGCATATTAAAGTTACATTCTCAAATTCAAATAAAGCATTGGTTTGGTCATATTCAATCTTTACAGGAAAATCATCACCCAAAAGGATATTTTTTAATTGATTTAATGGTTTTTTTGGTAAAATAAATGAAACTGAGTTCTCTGATTTAGCGTCTGTTCTTCTGTAGCGAACTAATTTATGAGCATCGGTAGCAACAAAAGTAATATCATCAGGAGTTAATTCACAAAAAACACCTGACATTACTGGACGTAATTCATCATTTCCTGTCGCAAAGATGGTTTTATTAAATGCACTCACAAGAATTGATGAATTTATTGATAATGAAGTTGCATTTTCAAGTAACGGGGTTTGCGGATACTCATCACTTTTATGACCCGATAATTTATATTTTCCTTCACCTGCAGAAATTTCAACGCCCATGTTTTCAACATTAATTGTAAAAGTAATTGGTATATCAGTAAATGTTTTGAGCGTATCTAATAATATTTTCGCAGGAATGGTAATTATTCCGGGTTCTTCTGACATAGTAAGAGGAACCGTAACAGTCATAGTAGTTTCCAAATCCGATGCCGTTATTTGTAATGTTTTATCTTTTAATTCAAATAAAAAATCGTCAAGAATCGGTAAAGTGTTACTGGGATTTAATACCCCACTCAATGCCTGTAAGTTCTTTAATAATACTGAACTTGAAACAATAAATTTCATATTTTTAAATTTTCTGGGTTTTTATTTTAATTTCAAATGTAAAAATATTAAAATTTTTTTAATAGAATGAATTTTTCTACCTATTCAGGTATAAAAAGTTATTAACAATTAAAATTAAATTTCATTTTTTAACAAGAAGACTTTTTCTTAAAAACAAATCTTGATTCCTCCCCTTTTATTAATCTTTTAATATTCTTTAAATGAGTTAACGGTATAAAAACTGCTACTGCAATCGACATTATTATCAAAGAAAGATTATTTACATTAAAAATAAACACAACAATAAACGGAAAAAATATTGATGCAATAATTGATGAAATGGAAACAATACGTGAAATTACCAGAACAATCACAAAAACACCCACTGCTACTAATACTGAGTATGAAAATAAGGCAATTCCTACACCAAGTAATGTTGCAACTCCTTTACCGCCTTTAAATCTAACGTAAACAGGAAAAATATGCCCAATAACCGCTGCAACTGCAAAAACAATTTTAATATTTATAAATTGATCGCCCGTATAAACATCACTTAAAATAAAGTTTGACATATAAACGGCAAACCAACCTTTAAATACATCAAATAACAGAACGGGAATTCCTGCCTTCCAGCCTAAAACCCTTATTGTATTTGTTGCTCCGGCATTACCGCTACCCTTAGTTCTTACATCAACTTTATAAAACCACTTTCCTATCCACACTGATGTTGGGATTGAACCAATCAAATATGCAAGAATTATTAATAATATTATTTGTAAGGTCATTTATTATTTTAGATTTTAGATTTTAGATTTATTTAAAGTTATGGGTTACGGATTTCAGGTTACAAACATAACGTATAACATTTAACGTATAATATTTAACATTTAACTCTTATTTATATTTGTTTGTAGCTTTGAGCTACGTTAGGGATAATTTTAGTAAAAATTGTTAAATAAATACATAATTACCTGACAGATTGCATTTTCCGTAAAAAATCAATCCTTTTTCTTCGTGTTGAAATTACAAATTCATATTGGTCATCCATACCCTTTTCCTTAAAGGTACGACTTTCAGGTTTTAAATCATTAATCAGGTTATTAAATTCATAATTTGACGAAATTGCCTGCATGATATTATTTCTGTAACTAAAGAAATACCATTCTTTCTCACTTAATTCAAGATAGATATTAATGCCATCGCCGGTCCTTCGTTTTATAATTTCAATATACCCGTTTACATATTTATTAATTTGTTTTTTATTTATATTTCCAATTCCAATCGGTCCGTATGAAACAAAAGATTTAGTACCGGGATTCCAAATCAAATTAACTTCTGTAAAAAACAAAGTATGAATTAGTTCGGGTGGGAGTTTTTTTGCTGCACCGTATAAATTAAATTCATTAATTTGTTCCCTGGCAGTTTCTTTTCCTAATATATGATTTAAAGCCATGATAAAATTATTATCCGATAAGTTAACTCCCCTTAAATTAGCTAATTCAAGGCTGTCGGAAAACATCTCCAGAGCATTTTCATCAAAAAAGAAATCAAGCGACATCACAACTTTTAATTTAGTTGAATCAGGGATAATCATATATTCAACCGTTCCATAGTTTTCTATTTTCAGATAACCAATATCAGAGCCGATATTAATTTGTCCTTCACAGTCAATAATGCATTTTTCGGTTGATAAGCTTAAAAAATTCTCCACTGATCCCGAATTTCTCAAACGTTCGGCATTACCTATCTTAAATTCGTTTTTTGTACTATCGAAATTTAAACGACCGTGTGCTGATATAATCTTAGTATCAGCAGAATTTTCTTTTTTGGTAAACAAAGCCGGATAAACACGGTATTGAAGGTTAGAGAAATAAAGTCCGCATTGCAAATTCAAATTATCAATATCTTTTAAATCAGAAGAAACAGGTAAATATATTTCATCAGGGTTTATCAATGCATTAAATTTAACCCAATCATTTTCTGAAAAATAACACTCCTGATTAAGCTGGTAACCACCACTGAAATACAGATTTTTTTCTTTTGCTTTTAATTTTATATTACCTGCAAAATAATATTCAGGACTAAGAAAAAATATTGCATTTTCCGGAATGTTTCCAAAGGCAAATGTTTGACCTAATGAATCTACAGCTATAGTATTCAGCTCGATTTCCTGGGGTATTCCGTTTCTATCAACATAATCATAATAACCTTTTGCAAGATATTTATTTCTTGAGAAAATGTTAACGTCAGCGTTATAAATTGTATGTAATTTAGTGGCAGTATCGGTAATGATAAATGCTTCTTTTAAAGTTTCCATTTCTGCATTTTGCATGATATTTATTATTCCATCACCGGGAAAAACTGCTGCATCGGCTGTTTTTATTATTTTAACATCTTCAGCATAAATAATATAATTTTTTATATCATATTTTGCCTTAACCGAATAAAATGCAAGTGAATCATGGTCAGGGCGAGTGGAAATAAATTCAGAACCGGATAAATCCAGATCAATCAATTCTTTCATGGTCATCTTATCAATATCAGAAATCTGTTGTGCAATATTGTTAGTCAGCAGCATTTCTTCTTCATCCATATACCAATCAATCTTATCCATATTACAAACATATTTATTGAATGGAAAATTAACAAGCGAACTTACACCACTTGACCTGAATTCGACTTTTCTTTCCTGAAAATCAATGAGTGTATTATAAATATGTGTTGAAACAGCAATTTCAGAGGTTTCAGCAGTAAAAAGTGTAAAATCGGAAGTATCGGCATATAATAAATGTTGTTTGAAATTAAAAAGATCAGAAGCAATTTCGCTGTTCGTAAAATTGAATTTCCCATTACCTTTTAATCCAAAAGGTGAAAGTTCAAGTTCACCGCTAAACTCCGATCTTCCATACATTATAAAATGGTTTTCCATTGCCGATAGGGTCATTAAATTTGTATCGGGAAGCCATTTTTGATTAACCGAATCAGCACTTACTACAGGAAATTCTACATCGCCAATTTGTTCATCAATAATAAAACTTTTGGCAAGAGTGTTCATTGAATCGGGATAAAATGTAAAATTATCTGAAATTGTAGTTGAAGTTAAATATTTCAAAGTTCCGTTTCCAATTAAACCATTATTACTCAACGTTATTTTTGAAAAGAATGTTCCTTTATCATCATATACAGGATAACCGTTTTCCGGAATAAAATTAACAAAACCCAACGAATAATCAGGCATAACCACCAATGCTTCTTCTATTTCAGGAAAGGTTCCGGAAGATGCCAGATATCCGCTGAATTCTAATCCATCGGTTGTAAAATTATCCAAGCTGTCAATCGTAAAAGGATCAACATGATAATAAAATTTATCACGAATATAAACTCCTTTATGTATTGACTTTTTATCATAAAAAACATAAGCATCATTTACACTGTTAAAAACAGGATACTGTGGTGCTGTCTTTAATCCGGATTTATTTAAAGGATGATCAATTAAGAGGTTTCCACTAAGATCGGCTATAACATTATTTATGGCTACAAGTGGATAATTACCTGACTCATCTTTAGTATTACTTTTTACCTTAAAACTTAAGGAATCAATTGTCGGGAGATTAAGTCTGAAAGTATCGTACTCAAACGAACAATCTTTGGCATAAAAATCAAACAAGCCTGCATGCACTCTTCCTGAAAAAACAAAATCCCTGTTCTTTTTAATAATTATTTCCTCATTTGCAGGATAAATGTAAACTTTCTGTGAATCGCTCAGGAACACTTCAGAAACACCGTTAATTGTCATATTAAAATTTTGCAGATCAAGTTCAGCATTGCTTTTGGAAATAGTTGTTGAATTAAAACGGATTACATCATAATCAATTTTACCTGCTTTTGCATCTAAAAAATCAAACAATTCTTTTTTAATAATTGCTTTTTTTTCTTCAGAATTGTAAATTAAAAAACCCTTGCCTGCCAGATTAAACAACATGGCACTTACCTGCTCGATGGGCTTTTGCATATAATCAGCCAGTACATTCAATTGTATTACGTTAGTATTATATCTTTCAGAATATTTTTTTACAACGTCTAAAGGATTAATCTCATCTATTCCTTGTAGGCGATAAAACTCATAATCAGAATAATAATTGGCTGATTCAAATAAAGCTTTACTTACATTACTGATACCTCTGACCATCTCAAATGAAATTGACAGTTCATTCATTTTCCAGTTCAACGCTTCACAATACAGATCCAGCTTATGATACGAATCATAAAACGGGCTTTTAGATATTCCTTTGTTTGAACGAATTAATGATAATTTCTTATTTTCATTATTATATTTCATTTGCAAGCCCGGATGATAAATTGAATCGTTTTCAAAATACATTGAAATTGCAGCCCTGCCTGAATATATCTTATTTTCTTGAATTACAAACGCTCTTGACCTTACTTTTGCAAATTTTTTATTATCTTTTTTAAATACTAATTCTGCAAAATGCTCGTCGGTTCCTGCCCCTATCAATTTTGCACCTTTCATTGAAAAACCACCTTCAAAATCAATATTTTCAAACAAATTATCTATCTGATATTTTTTAAAATACGAATCAAATCGCGGATAAGATGTTCTTTTATTTGGGGGACTGGATAATACTTTCTCGTTGAAATTTCCTAGTAAAGGTTTATCAAAAAAAAGTGTGTTATAAAATGCTACGGAATCAGCCGAGTAAATTGAATTTTTAAAATTTATTTCATAATTCCTGAGTTTTACAAAAACCTTATTTTCGTCAAATCCAACCCTGTTCCAGCTAACTTTACCATTTTCTCCATACCATTGATTTGTATTAGGAAAATAGATACCTTTTGTTTTTTTAATAATTGAGCTGTCTTTTTTTGTCGCACAAACCAAATCAAGTGATTTAAACTTTATTGAAGGTACGGAATCATAATCAAAAAAGAAATTTCCCTTATTAAAATGCCATATAATTGACCTTGTATTAAATAATATGTTAGAAACAAAAAAATTATCGGTAAATTCAAGATAAGATAAAAAATATTTTGCAGTAGTTTGACCTATCAGATCATCAAGACTTTTTAACCAGGCAATAACACTTTTTTGAGGTTGTCTTATACCGGCAAAATGATTCAAACAGGAAATAAACCGGTAAAAATGAGGAAACCCTTTCATTTCCCTGTTGAGCATCAGGTTGGAAGTTTCATAAATTTTTTGCTTTTGAAGTTTGTTAAATTTCCCCTGGTTCCATCTTTCAGAAAATACAGCAAGAAGCTTGTCAGCTTTTTCCAGATAGGCTTTATTTTGAGTTGAATGTAAAATTGTTGAAATCTCATTAAGATACTCATCAGCTTTTGTTGAAAACTGTTTAATATCCTGAGAATAAACCAATCCGTCAATTAAAATAAAGAATAATATAAAAAGTAAACGATTTATCCTGATCATTATAAATTAAAAGCTTATAAGTAAAAAACTTAAAAATTTTAATTTTATTATCTGATGAAAAATGCAGCAGCCCAATTATTTTTTGTAGTGTATTTAATAAATCTAAGGTTATTTTTTTCAGAAAATTCCTTTTATTATTTATGTATTTATGTTCTTAAAAACTCTCAATAATCTTAACAAATTCTTCAGCTTTCAGTGATGCTCCGCCAATCAATCCACCATCAACATCAGGATTGGCAAAAAGTTCTTTTGCATTTTTCGAATTACAACTGCCACCATAAAGTATTGTAGTATTTTCTGCAACTTCAGCACCATATTTTGTTGAAATAATTCCACGGATAAACGCATGCATTTCCTGAGCCTGTTCAGGAGTGGCATTAACACCTGTTCCGATTGCCCATACGGGCTCATAAGCTAACACTATTTTTTTAAATTGTACTGAATCCAAATGCCATAAAGCATCTGTAATTTGTTTTTCAACAATATTAAAATGGTTACCTGCCTCTCTTTCGGGCAGAAGCTCGCCACAACAGAATATCGGAATAATATCATTTTTTAACAAAATATTTACTTTTTCGGCAAGTAATTTACTGTCCTCATTAAAATATTTTCTTCGTTCCGAATGACCTAAAATACAATATTCCACGTCCATTGATTTTAACATTGGGGCAGATATTTCACCTGTATATGCACCAAATTCATAATTGCTTACATTTTGCGCTGCAACTGCTATTTCAATATCTTCGGTCATATCGGTTGCAAGCTCCAAATATACAAACGGCGGGCACAAAACAACTCCGACATTATCAAAATTATTATCACTGATTAACTCAATAATTTTATTTATCAGATCATCAGCTTCTGAAAATGTTTTATTCATTTTCCAGTTTCCTGCTACAATTTTTTTTCTCATTTTTTTTGTATTTAAAAATAATACTAAGAAATAATTTGCTAAATTAACAAATTTAAATTTGTAATTTAGTCCAGTTAATTATGGTCTAATCCATAACATCATACATTTGACATCATACATTTGACATAAACACTATTTCATGTTATTCCGTATAGCTGCAGATTTATTAGTAGTTATCCACTTCGGATTTATCTGCTTCGTAGTAATAGGTGGATTCTTAGTTTTGAAATGGCGGTGGGTCCTTTTTATACATGTTCCTGCTGCTGTTTGGGGAGCGCTGATTGAGTTTCAGGGCTGGCTTTGTCCTATTACTCCACTTGAACAGCAACTCAGGCAGATCAGTGGCCAGTCAGGATATACCGGTGGATTCATAGAGCACTATATCCTGCCAATAGTTTATCCTTCATATCTCACCCACGAAGTGCAAATAATACTTGGAACTTTCGTTGTAGTGATAAACATTGCAGTTTATGGCTGGATAATATCAAAGCACATTCGGAACAGGAAGAAAAGCGTCTAACAAATCGCTGCACTTGATTTTATTATTTTTTTGCAATTTTTTGATATTAATTATTTTTTTATATTTGACTCGTAATTACAATATTCTTATTTTGCAGTGTTTGTGTAAATTGATATTTTTGTAATTTATTGATATTTAATAATTTTAACAAAAGTCTAATGAATAATATACTGCAATATTGCTGTATATTACTTAGTAAAATACTTCATAATAAAATAAAATTAATAAATTATAAACTATAAGGACTTAATTAAAAAAGAAAGGGGAAATTAAAATGATAAAAAAACCACTAAAAATTATTTTAATAGTTATTATCTTAATTATTGTTGGATTTCTAATTAATCATTATCGTTATTCAATATATGCTTTATTAACTTCAAGGGGACTCAATTATGAAGGTGGAGACATTACTATTACAAATGCACGTATTTGGACCGGCGATCCGAAAGATCCATGGAAAACTTCCATGACTATAAAGGATGGGAAAATAAATGACATGAACAGTGATAATCCCGAAGGTAAAGTTATTGATGCTGAAGGACGCCTGATAATACCTGGTTTTTGCGATGGTCATTGTCATCCGCAAACACCATTTGTTCTTATAAGCCCGGAAGCTCCTTTACTTTTCAAGGCTAAAACACCTGAAGAAGTTTTGGAACTGCTTAAGAAATATGTTGAAGATCATTCTGA
>JADFUO010000305.1 GCA_015222115.1 Bacteroidota bacterium
CCATTTAGAAAATATTGTCCTGAAGTCGGTGTATCAAGGCAGCCAAGTAAATTCATCAAGGTTGATTTACCTGAACCGGAAGGTCCCATCAAAGCAACAAATTCATTTTTATTTATAGTTAATGTAATTGATCTTAATGCACGAACAAGTTCTGATCCTACTTTAAAATGTCTTGAAATTTCATTCAATCTGATTACTTCTTCTTTCATAATATATATTTATTTACTTGCAAATTTAATAAGTTTCGTTAAAACTTAATAATAAAATCCTGTTTGCTTAATTCCTTTTTAAAAAACACAAAGCCCATAAAAAAAATATCAATTGTTACACTTACTTTTGGATGTTTCTTAATATATTCCCATGCTTCCTCCATTCCTTTTGACCAGTGTATATCATCAAAAACAAAAACGGAATTGTTATTAGAAAGAGGCAAACATTGCTCAAAATATTTTATGGTTTGTTCTTTTCTGTGGTTTCCGTCAATAAAAACATAATCCAATGTGTCATATTTTTTCAGCACTTTGGGTAATGTTGTATTAAAATTACCAATTACAAGCTTAATATTTTTGAGTTTCAGTGTATTAAAATTCCTTTGTGCTTTATCTGCCGTATTTGCACAACCTTCAATAGTAATAATTTTACTTTCGGGTGAAGCTAAGGACTGATAAATTGTACTTAACCCGAAAGATGTTCCCAGTTCTAAAATTGATTTTGGTTTAAAATATTTAACTATCCTGAATAACAGTTGTGAATATTTAGGTGATTGCCCTGTTTGTTTAACTATATGTTTTATTTTTTTTATACTTGTTGAATATGGATATGATTTTGCTCCGGCTCCAAAATCACTTATTTCAAGCGGATTATCGTTGCTGAACAATTCCTTTCTAATTGTTTTAACCTTATCGTATGCCTCATATTCCCGACTATCTTCAAAAACTTTTGTAATCAATTCATAAACAAATGGCGAATGAATTTTAAACTTGGTTTTCGCAGTGCGTAAATATTTTATATATCGTATTAAAATTTTAATTTTTTTCACTCTTGTAGTTTTACCGGTTCAAATATAATAAAATATTATTTAATAGTATCCTTATTGTTATTTGATGCTTTGTTCAGTAAATTAAGATATTATGGATAAACTAATTAAACGCAACTTTATTCATATAAAAAACAGTTCGTTTATTCAGCTTGGGTAAAGAATTATTTTTTATTTCCTGATTGCCGTAACAAATAAAATAATTGTTATACCAGTGGATAATATTACTGTTTTCGTCATCAATTATTTTATCTTTAGGATACATTGATTCAATTTGAGAATACTCCCTGTCTCCAACTACTTCACCGTTTTCAAAAATTTTTGAGGCGATTTTACCTTCACTATTATATGCCAGTATCATGTCATTTTTATCAAAATAATAAATAATATGCTTTTTTAAGTAAAAAGTTAAAATATTCCATATCTCAAAACCATTATCCCACAATAATTTACCTTCTTCATCAAAACCTGCAATTATTGCATTAAAAAATTTATATCCGTCAAAAACAGTATAGCTTTGAGGTATCGGGCGGCCATAATAATCATAAACCATATTGGTTACTATATGATATTCAGGATAGTATGCTTCGGATAGTAAAATATATTTCCCATCATATTGAATAATATCATGTAATAACAAACGGTAATTCAATGAATAATTTTTACTTGCTATTTTTTTCTTTTCTGCTTTCTTCTTAATCTTGTATATCTCCCTCCCGCCTAATGCACTATAAAAGTTCTTAAAATTAAGGAAATTGAAATAATTGATAAACTTTTGTTTTTCATTGACAATTTTTGTAAAATAATAACCGGTAGAAACTGTTTCAATATTTTCTTTAAGTTCAGTTGTTTTGCCTGTTGATTTATTGTAAGTCCCAATTATTATCTTTTCATCCTTATTAACAGATAGTAATTTAGCTGAATTTAGCTCATTTTCTTTATTTTCAGTTTTTACTTCAACTGTACTTATTTTATTTCCATTAAAATCGTATTTAATTATATAGAGTGAATTATACCTTTTTGAGATGTAATTATTGATAACCGCCAGAACAGAATTATCAAGTGTATCAATAACAATATCTTCCAGTAAATTCTCGCCGTTCAGATCAATAGGCAGTAAAGTATTTTTGCCTGTAATAGTATTCACTGCATTTATTTGAACCTGATTTTTTCTTAAGTTCAAACCGATAAAAGCTGTTTGTTTATGAACTTTAAAATCAACTAACTCTGATTTATCTGGAATTACACCGCTCACAGCATAAAATTTTTCAGTATCAATTGATAATTTAATAATTTGAAAATTAAACATCTCCGATTTTATTTTGCCCGTATTCAGAAAATACATGTAAACAAAATTATCATCTATTACAAATTTCTTAAATTTTAAATTATTGACAATCGGAACAACCTTTGTCCACTTTTCTTTTAAATTCGGGTCATAGAAAGTAAAATACCAGTTTTTACTGTCTTCATAAGCCTGCTCAGTACTTTCGTAAAAAAGCAGTAAGCCAGACTTGCCACAAGGTATAAGCTTAAAAATTTCATATTCTAACCGGGTATTTATTTCAACACGCAATAGTTTGCCTGATTGAGAATAAGTAAAATTCTGTATAGCAAAAAAAACAAGAATTAATATTATTAATTTTGTCCTATTCATTTAATATATAATAAAAATACAAGTATAAATTCAAGAAAATTTTCAAGTACAAATTTACAAATTTATAACTGATTTTATTGGAATATATTTTAAAATAATTACGCAAAAGGGGTTACTTTTCAGTTGTTTTTGGAATTAATATATAAATATCAGGTGACAAATTTTAGTTTTTTGTATTAAGGATAAAATTATCTTTTTATTAATTAAATTTATTGAGTTATGAAAAAAATTAAATTTATTGCATGTATTATGGCAATCATTTTTGCCGTTTTGGTTTTTCAAAGATGTTCAAAAGAGAAAATTGACACCACTAATCTTGATTCTCAACAAGATCAGGATGAGTATTTTCTTATTAAAAAGATACATCGTTTTATTGACCTTGCTGAGCAAAACCGGAATGGTTTGAGTTTGAAAAGCGGGGAAAAAGTGACAATAGACTCGGCTTTCTTTTACATTGATGCTACTTTTAATTATACTTATTGTTTTCATACAAGTAAGTATAATAAGATGCATTGGGATACAACTTATACGGAATTTCCTGTTGATACTGAAAGTGAAGTGTTACTCGATGATGTGTTAATTGCATATAACGATGCTGTTGACAAAGTAAGATTAAAATACATAGCAATTTCCGATACCACAAAGAAACTTGTAGCTGTTGTTTTTGAAGACATGGGAACAAACGCAAATAATCACAGACAGGTCAGGATTATTTCCCAGATTGGCACCGGAACCTCAACCGGCAGTATTCTTGGTACCTCCGGTAATTTCAATATTGATGATGAATATTGGTTTGAAGAAGGTTCTTATAGATGTGATGAAACAGGGGAAGAAGGGGCACCAGATATTCTTGAGTATGAAATATATTTTAAATACCTGCCTGCATTTCCACCAAACTATCGCGTTTGGTTCTCAAATTCTGAAATCTATAGTC
>JADFUO010000306.1 GCA_015222115.1 Bacteroidota bacterium
CCGGAACAGTCGATGGCTCATCTTATGGTATTCTAAAGGACTATAATGATCCTTTAAAATCAATAATATTACCAAAGACAAAAATTCCAAACCTGTTTTTTACTGGTCAGAATCTTAACCTTCACGGTATTCTTGGCGTAACAATAGGTTCGGTTATGACTTGTGGGGAATTAGTAGGACTGGAATATTTAATAAATAAAGTAACACTATGCCAAAATACGATGTTGTAATAATCGGAAGCGGATTAGGTGGTTTGGTTTGCGGATATATTCTGAGCAAGGAGGGCTATAATGTTTGTATCCTTGAAAAAAATCGTCAAATAGGAGGATGTCTCCAGACCTTCGTCCGTAATGGTTGTATTTTTGACACAGGCATGCACTATGTCGGCAGCCTGGAAAAAGGACAAATCCTTTATCGTCTTTTCAAATACTTTGATTTGATCAATAAAATAAAAATAAAAAAACTCAATGAGGATGCTTTTGACATCATAAGCATTGCAGGAACAGAATATAAATTCGCACAAGGATATGATAATTATGTAAATACACTATTGCAAAGTTTTCCTGATGAAAAAGAGGCCTTAATTAAATATACCGATAAACTTAAAGAAATAAGCAATTCATTGAATTTATATAATCTTAGAGAAATTAAAACACATAATATAATTGATAACGAATATATTACACTTGGAGCTTTTGATTATATAAAGTCAGTTACACAAAATGAACGATTGCAAAATGTTTTTTCAGGATTAAATTCATTATATGCAGGAGAAAAAGGTAAGACCCCGTTATATTGTCATGCAATCATTAATAATTCTCTTATTGAAAGTGCATGGAGACTTATTGACGGAGGGGCTCAAATTGCTGAATTCCTTTCTGATTCCATAATTGCCAATGGTGGTACTATTTTAAAAAAACGTGAGGTAAAAAAACTTATTCCTGATGCTAATAATAAAACTATAAACTTTGCTGAGTTATCCGATTCCGAACTTATTGAAGCTAAATATTTTATTTCGGATATTCATCCGGTTAAAACCCTTGAAATGCTGGATACAGGTTTGATCAGGAAATCATATAGAAATCGTATAAATAGCCTTGAAAATACTATAGGAATGTTTACTTTGTATATTGTATTTAAAGAAAATACATTTGAATATTTGAATTATAATATTTATCATTACAATGATAAAAATGTTTGGGGAACAGCTACTTATTTAGATACAGCTACTTATTTAAAAAATAAATGGCCTGACGGTTATATGTGTTATACACCTGCAAATTCAAAATCGGATGTATATGCCGATTGTATGATTGCAATGACCTATATGAAATATAGTGAACTGAAAAAATGGGAAAATACAACAGTTGAAAAGCGAGGAGATGATTATCTTGAATTTAAGGAATATAAGGCACAAAAATTTATTAATATACTTGAAAAACGATTTCCCGGATTAAGAGGGAAAATTAAAGCATATTATACTTCAACACCTTTGACATACAGAGATTACACAGGAACTATTAATGGTTCGCCTTATGGAATATTAAAAGATTATACTAACCCATTAGCAACATTTATTTCCCAAAGGACAAGAATTCCAAATTTGTTTTTAACCGGTCAAAATATTGGTTCGCACGGGGTTCTCGGCGTAACCATAGGTTCACTCCTGACCTGTGCCGAATTTTTAGGATTGAATTATTTAATTAAAAAAGTAAATGAAGCGTCATAGAAAAAACAGGCGGTTAAAAAAGTTTTTATTAGGGTTTGCTATTGCAATTGCTGCTTTTATTATTGCTTTTTTAATATATTTCAAAATAGCAGTTACTATTACCCCGCCCGAACCAAATGATTTAAGTATATTGGATTTGGAAAGAATTAAAATTGGAAATGATTTTTATGTTTGCGCTAATAGTTGGTTGAAAAAAAGCAATACAGGTTTATGGGAATTATATATTGAAGGTGATGCTTTTGAGCGGGGAGTTATCAACGGAAAACTAACAAAAGAATTGATTGAGATACAGGAAGAGGCATTTGTTGAGCAAATTAATAAAATGATTTCTTCAAAATTTTATCTGAATTTTTTAAAATATTTTGTTGCGTGGTTCAACAGGAATATAAATAATTATATTACCGATGAATATTTGCTTGAGATATACGGAGTATCATTATCGGCTTCAGATGAATTTTTATATATAGCCCCAAATTATCACCGAATTTTGGATTATCATGCGGCTCATGATATCGGTCATGCTTTACAGGATATGAATATGGCAGGATGTACTTCTTTCTCTGCATGGGGTAACAAAACTAAAGACAGTTCATTGATAGTAGGAAGAAATTTTGATTTTTATGTTGGTGATGAGTTCGCAAAAAATAAGATAATAATGTTTGTAAATCCAGATAATGGATATAAGTTTATGATGGTAACCTGGGCAGGAATGATCGGGGCGGTTTCGGGTATGAACGAAAAAGGGCTTACAGTTACTATAAATGCCGCAAAATCGGTAATGCCTTTGGAAGCAAAAACTCCGATTTCGATCCTTGCAAGGGAAATATTACAGTATACATCCGATATTGATGAAGCTTATGCTATTGCAAAAAAACGTGAAATCTTTGTTTCAGAATCATTAATGATCGGCTCGGTAGAAGATAACAAAACAGTGATTATTGAAAAAACACCTGAAAGATTAGGATTGTTTGAAACAGATGAAAATTATATTATTTGCTCTAACCATTTTCAAAGCGACGTTTTTAGTAATGATTCACTTAATTTGAAAAATATTAAGGAAAGCTCATCAATATACAGATATAAAAGAGTTGATGAGTTAATTGCAAAATTTCCCGAAATATCAGTAAATGATGCTGCTGAAATTCTAAGAGACCAAAAAGGATTAAAAAATAAAAA
>JADFUO010000307.1 GCA_015222115.1 Bacteroidota bacterium
TGTCCGGCATTCTAAATAGTGATAGAGCAATCGCTGTTAATATTCAAATCATGAGAACCTTTACAAAGCTTCGTCACATGATTGCTGACAATGAAGATTTAAAGCGAGAGCTTGCTGAATTGAGGGAACAAACAGATGAACGCTTTCAAATTGTTTTTGAAACTTTGGATCAGCTTTTGACTGTAGATATTAATGAAAAGAAAAAGATTGGATTTATAGTTAAAGAAAAAGTCAGCAAATATGGAAAGAAGGAGTGAGTTTGAGAAACGGAGAATGGGAGAAACGAAGAATGGGAGAAATGGGGAAACAAATCACCGTTTCACGGAGTTTGGGACTGTCAGGAAAGTAATATAAAAGATGTGATAAAACAGATAGTTATATCTGTATGTTTCAATATAAACTGAAAGTGTTTATATAAAAAAGCATATTGGTCAATATGCATATTGACTAATATGTAAATCCAATTAAAGTTGGGCTGTAATTATACTTTTTTATTTCCAGTCTCTGCTTGGAAACGTATTATATGAGGTTATGCCTCCTATAATTTTGTGGGGCCACAACGGTTAGGTAAAAAACGAAGCATTTCATTTTTATTTTAAGTGTTAATGCCATTGAGTTAATACTGTTAAAGTGTAAATTAGTAAATACAGAATGCCAAATAAAGATTGGATGAAAGGATAATGTAATGCTTGAAATTATGCAGAACTTAGCTCTTTGTCATCTATGGAAAGAACTTGAGGGCAATAAACCTCCGCCGGATGATTTACGCACCTGGTTTATAAATGAAAAAGAGAATGATCCAGGTAAATTCTTTTCATATCTTGTAGAGCCGGCAGGTAAAATCAAGAAATTTTATACATTAAGCGCTCACCCTGATAATGAAACTGTTGCAGTTTTAGAAAGTGCTGATATAGGCAGTTTGGAAGGAAACTCAGCAACACGCTTGCCGTTTAATAAACCAAGTGGCCCTCGATCTCCTCAAATAGGTCCTGTAATAAAACGCTCTTACAATAAACAGAAAGGAGCTGGGCCGTTTTTAATAATATTAAAATCAACATTAAAGCATTTTTACGAGATCTCTTTATCAAACAATAGTTGGGCCGCATATTTTAAAGACGTGAATGAAGTATTTAACAGGAAACAAATATATTTTGCCGGTGAATATTTAGATTGCGAAGAGAATGCACTGCATAAAGCAATAAATATTATACCTGAAAATGAGCCTGTATTTTTAGTATTTAAAGACAAAAACAATCAAATGCCAGGGGATATTCCGGAATATAGAAAATATTTATCTTCCATGCTGGATGCTGATAATAAATATACTACCGGTAAGGCAAAACCAGTACAAGTTGATTATTGTTCCTGTTGCGGGAAAGAAGATGTAAAAGGTTATCCGGCAGGATTGGCAAAAGCCGGAATAAATATTTTTAATATTGACAGGGAGGGGGCATTCCCGAACATAACAAATTCAAATGCTTTTCTGTCTTATTCAATCTGCGAAAATTGTGCTGACTTACTATATGTTTTTAAATTTCATGTAATGAATAATTATATTACTTATATCGCCGGACAGGAAACATTGATGTTGCCGGAACTTTACCTTAACCCGAAGTTTCTGAACAAATTTTTGACAAATTATAAAAATTATATTGAAAGATTAGATAGCGTACCGGACAAGGCGCTTATTATCGAAAAAAAAAGATTAATAAAACTATTAAAAAATGAAGAAGCAACATGTACAATAGATATTATCTGGTCAAAAGACAGCCTCAGAGGACAGTCAATAGGCAATTTATCCGGGCAAATTTCTGATATTCTTCCCTCAAGATTAA
>JADFUO010000039.1 GCA_015222115.1 Bacteroidota bacterium
CCTTTTTTTTATCAATGGCAAAAGAATGGAGTTGACATTCCCGGAGGTAATTTTCATATCTATCCAATTGAATCCGTCCAATTAAGCGATACCGGCTATTACCGTTGCAGAATTTTTAATGATTGTGATACGGTATATACGGATGCTGCTAAATTAACTGTAATTGATAATACAGGAATTAATGAAATGGATATTAGTCAATGCATTAATATTTTTCCAAACCCTGCTTCCAACGAAATATTTATAGAATTCAAAAAAATATTTTGGAATGAACATGTTCAAATATCTGTTTTTGATATAATGGGTAATAATATCCATCTGACAAAATACAGAGCAGATAGTAAAAATAATGTTTTAAAAATCAATTGTACGAATTTCCCCGGAGGAATTTATTTTTTAAAAGTTCAGGATGAAAAAATGTCAGTAATGAAAAAATTTATTTTAAAATAATTATAAAAACCAATAAAAATGAAAAGAAAATATTTATTAATTGCAGCAGTGTTTTGTATCGCAACTATTAATATTAATGCACAAAACAATCCACCGGTTGCCGTAAATGACAGCAGTATTGTGATTTATATTTTCCCAAATGATACTACTATCCAATTTAACGTCCTTTTAAATGATTACGACCCTGATGGCAATCCAATAAAAATTGCCGAAGTTTTTCAACAAGGGGAAGTAGAATATTTTAATTTTACTGATAGTTCAATTATTTACACTTTCAGTGGTTTATTTGAAATCGTTTTTCAATACAGAGTTTGTGAAACAGCAGATACAAGCTCATTATCCAATTGGGCATATTTATACATTAATCCGGCAATGGATGAAAATGCTCCGGTAGCAAGAAACGATACAATTACTTGTTCACCGGGATATTATACAACAGTAAATGTTTTGTTAAATGATTATGATCCTAATGGTGAGTCTTTTTATCTATATAGAAATCATAATATAATTTACGATAGTATAATTGAAATAATCATAAATTTTAATGACTACCCTATTTTAAATGAAGGATATAGAAAGACATTCTATATAATAACTAAAGATACTAACATTTTCCATAATTCATATGATGTAGCATATATATATGTAAAAATTGAAAATAATAATTTCTATGATTCTTTAAACATCAACAATGTGAATGCCCGTTTCAATTGTTTCGGTAATCATTTCTGGGATTTACCGGGTGGTACAGGTGCAAAATATTTTGTTCCTAACGGTAGTACTAAAGCAACAATTTTCACAAACACATTCTGGATAGGCGGGCTTGATGAAAATGATAATATTCATTTGGCAGGTGAGCGATACAGGCAGGTAGGTGAAGATTACTGGCATGGTCCCGTTTCCAATATTTATGATTCGGTTTATGATGCAAAATGGTTTAAGATATGGAAGCTAACAAAACAAGAAATTAATTATCATAAGTCACACTGGTGGGAAAGCGGTTACGCACCAATCGAAAATATATTAACCTGGCCAGGAAACGGTGATGAATCAGCCGGTCAGCTTGCACAATTAGCACCGTATTACGATAAAAATAATGACGGAATTTACGAACCAATGGATGGCGATTACCCTGTGATAAAAGGAGATCAGGCATTGTTTTTCATTTTTAATGATGCAAGAGATTATCATTCCGAAAC
>JADFUO010000308.1 GCA_015222115.1 Bacteroidota bacterium
CTCTACAAAAGAAATTAAGGGTTCTACAACTAATTATTGTTTCAAAGGATGTATGTTCAATAAAATATTTTTAGTTGGCGATGCAGCAGGATTAGCATCAAAAATCACAGGCGAAGGAATTTCTTTTGCTTTAACAAGCGGCAAAGAAATTGCAATAAAAATAATTGAATCAAACTACACAACAACCGAACTTAACAGAATAGTGAGAATTAAGAAAAGACAAGAAAAGATATTAAAAATTTACGAAATAATGCCATTTTTGCAAAACTTCTTATACAAAATATATATTAAATTAATGAAAAATAAATGGTTTCAAATATATTTCGGGAACTAAAGAATATTAAATATTCAAAATTAGAAGGTGAGCTATATATTGATAAAACCAACAGGCTTTTATATGCTACTGATGCATCGGTTTACCGTGAAGTTCCTTTGGCAGTTGCCAGACCTAAAAATGAAAATGATATTAAAATATTAATTGATTTTGCCAAAAAAGAACATATTTTTTTAATTCCGAGAGCGGCAGGGACTTCACTTGCAGGACAGGTAGTAGGCGCAGGTATTGTTGTGGATGTATCAAAATACATGACAAAAATCCTTGAAATAAATAAAAAAGAACACTGGGTAAAAGTGCAGCCTGGCGTTGTTTTGGATGAGCTTAACAAAGTAATTGCAGAAAAAGGATTGTTTTTTGGTCCTGAAACTTCCACATCAAACAGGTGTATGATTGGAGGAATGGTCGGGAATAACTCATGCGGAGCCCATTCATTAATTTACGGAAGCACACGTGATCATATCATTTCGGTAAGAACAATCCTGAGCGACGGCTCAACTGCTGAATTCGGACCAATATCCGATAAAGAATTTATTTCAAAATGCAAAGGCAATTTTTTAGAAAATAAAATTTACAGAAATATTAACGAGATACTTTCCGATACCGGAAATCAAAAAAATATCTGTAAAGAATTTCCCGACAAATCAATCAAAAGAAGAAATACAGGATATGCCATAGATCTGCTGCTTAAAACAAATCCTTTTACAAAAAATACAGAAAATTTTAACTTTTCAAAACTTATTGCAGGTTCTGAAGGAACTCTTGCCTTTATTACCGAGATAAAATTAAATCTGGTTCCACTTCCACCAAAGGAAAAGGTGCTTGTTTGTATTCATTTTAACACAATCGACGAAGCTTTAGACGCCAATCTGATTGCCCTCAAACATAAGCCCGGCTCAATTGAACTGATGGATGATGTTATTTTGAATTGTACCAAAGATCATATTGAACATAAAAAAAACAGGTTTTTTATTAAAGATAATCCCGCTGCTATTCTGATTGTTGAATTTGCAAGAGAAACCATGGAAGAATTATTAAGCATCACTCAGCAAATGGAAAAAGATCTGCGAGAAGCAGGTCTGGGATATTTTTTTCCATTGATATTTGGCGAAAACATACAAAAAGTATGGAACTTACGTAAAGCCGGTCTCGGCTTGTTATCAAACATTCCGGGTGATGCAAAGCCAGTCCCTGTTGTTGAAGATACTGCTGTTAATCCCGAAGTATTGCCCGAATACATAAAAGAATTCAGAAATCAACTTGACAAACACAGATTAAGTTGTGTTTACTATGCACATATTGCCACAGGAGAATTACACCTCCGCCCTATCCTTAATCTGAAAAAGAAAAAAGACGTAGAGCTTTTTTATATAATTGCCCTTGAAACAGCTAAACTTGTTAAAAAATATAAAGGATCGCTGAGCGGTGAGCATGGCGACGGAAGATTAAGAGGTGAATTTATTCCTTTAATGATTGGCGAAAAAAATTACAATTTGATTAAAGAAATCAAAGCAACCTGGGATCCTGATAATATTATTAATACCGGAAAAATTGTTGATACCCCAAAAATGAATACAAGTTTCAGGTATAAGCCCGGACAAAAAACAAAAGAAATTGCAACAATTTTTAATTTTTCAAAAGAGATGGGAATTTTGCGGGCTGCAGAAAAATGCGTTGGTTCGGGTGATTGTCGTAAGTCGGAAATAATCGGAGGGACAATGTGTCCGAGCTTTATGGCAACACGCGATGAAAACAAA
>JADFUO010000309.1 GCA_015222115.1 Bacteroidota bacterium
ATTACTGTTAATTAAATAGTTAAAAAAGTGTTAATAAATTTATTTGCAGGAAACTTTTCTGAATCATAGAAATCCGTATGGATGGACTTCGTGTCGCAACTTGCAGGGTTTATTACTCACTTTGAATGAATGCAATTAATTAACCCGTAACCCGTAACTCGTAACTCGTAACTGTTTGTAATTTCCACTTAAAAGTGGCTTTAGTTTTAAATTTACTTAAAAATTAATATAGTTTCTTATGACTGATTACGGTTTTGATGCGGTAATTTTTGACCTTGACGGGGTGATAACAAAAACTGCTCTTGTTCATAGTGCTGCCTGGAAAAAAATGTTTGATGATTATTTAAAAGAAAGAGCAGAAAAATATGGAGAAAAATTCAAGGAGTTCACTCATACAAATGATTACTTGAAATATGTTGATGGGAAACCAAGATATAAAGGTGTTGAATCTTTTTTCAAATCACGTGGAATAAAACTGCCTTATGGAAATCCTTCTGATTCGGTTGAAAAAGAAACTATTTGTGGTATTGGAAACCGTAAAAATTTTGCTTTTAATGAGATTTTAAAAAAAGACGGTGCACAGGTTTATGATTCCACAGTTTTATTGATAAAAAAACTAAAAGAAAAAGGAATAAGGGTAGGAGTGGCGTCATCCAGCAAAAATTGCGAAGCAGTTCTGAAAGCTGTCGGAATTTTAAATTTAATGGAAACCCGTGTTGATGGTGTTGTTTCTGCAGAACTTGGTTTACACGGAAAACCCGAACCTGATATTTTCACAACCGCTTGCGATAACTTAGGAGTAACTTATGACAGAGCAGTAGTTGTGGAAGATGCTGTCTCGGGAGTTCAAGCCGGTAAAAAAGGAAACTTCGGTTTGGTTTTAGGTATAGCCCGTGAAAACAATGAAAATGAATTAAAGATAATTGGAGCTGATATTGTTGTAAAAGATATTGATGAAATTGGTTTTGAAGGTATTGAGGATTGGTTTAAAAACGGTTTGGAAAAAGATAATTGGTCATTAGGTTATTTTGATTATGACCCGAAAAAAGAACGGTCAAGAGAGGCACTTTTATCAGTTGGAAACGGCTATTTCGGGACACGAGGGGCAATGGAAGAAACTACTGTCAATAATGTTAATTATCAGGGAACGTACATTGCAGGTATTTATAACCGCTTAAAATCTCAAGTAGGTGACAGGGAAGTGGAAAATGAGGATTTTGTAAACTGCCCCAATTGGCTGCCAATAAATTTTAAAATCGGTGAAGATGATTGGATAGACATCAATAATATTGAAATTTTAAAAATTAACAGAACCTTAAACTTTAAAAACGGGATTTTATCACGAGAATTGATTATTCAGGATAAAAAAGGAAGGAAAACTAAAATCAGTTCAAAACGCATAGCCAGTATGGATAATCCTCATCTGGCAGCAATTGAATACACTATCAAACCTTTAAATTATTCCGGTAAAATAACTGTAAAATCAGGTTTAGATGGAAAACTTATCAATGCAGGAGTTGAAAGATACAAGCAACTCAACCAAAAACATTTAAGGCCGGTTTTGCAGGGAGGTGAAAATAATTCAAATTTTGTTGTTGTCAGGACAAGCCAGTCAGATATTAAAATTGCAGAAGCTTCAAAAATCAATGTTAGTCTTGATAAAAAATCAATTGAACCTGCATATATTCCGGATATTACAGAAAGAACTGCATTTACAAAATTTAATTACAAATTAAATAAAGACAATACTTTAACAATTAACAAAATTATCAGCATCTATACTTCAAAAGATAAGGATGTTGATAACCCTTTAAAATCAGCAAAACAGGATATTGAAGGTGTAAATTCCTTTAACGAAGTTCTATCAAAAAGTGAAAAGAAATGGGAAGATATCTGGAAAGAAATTGATATTATAATTGAAGGTGATCGGCTTGCACAGAAACTGCTGCGTTTACATTTATATCATCTGATTGTGACTTCTTCGCCTCATAACACAAAAATTGATGCAGGTATTCCGGCTCGCGGTTTACATGGTGAGGCATATCGCGGGCATATATTTTGGGACGAACTTTATATTCTTCCGTTCTATGATATTCATTTTAAAGACATCGCAAAATCACTTTTACTTTATCGTTACAGACGGCTTGATGAAGCAAGAAAATATGCTGAAAAATATGGGTATAAAGGTGCGATGTTCCCATGGCAAAGCGGAAGTAACGGACGTGAAGAAACACAAACTTTACACCTGAATCCTTTATCAGGAAAGTGGGGTGATGATTACAGTTCATTGCAGAGGCATGTGTCTCTGGCTATCGCATATAATATCTGGCAATACTTCCACATTACAAACGATTTAAAATTCATGCAGGATTACGGGGCAGAGATGTTATTTGAAATTTGCAGGTTCTGGGCAAGTAAATCCCAATACAATTTTAATACAAGTCGTTATGAGATAAAAAAAGTGATGGGTCCTGATGAATTTCATGAAAAATATAAAAATGCTAATGAAGGTGGATTAAAAGACAATACATATACAAACATTATGGTTGTATGGACACTTAAAAAAGCATTTGAACTTTTAAATCTGATTGATAATAAAGCTAAAGCAAAAATCATAAATAAAATTAATTTAAAAGAAACCGAATTAAAAAAATGGCAGGATATCACAAAAAAATTAAATATTGAAATTTCGGATGAAGGAATACTTGCACAATATGACGGTTATTTTAATCTGAAAGAATTGGATTGGGATGCCTATAAAATGAAATATGGCAACATTCATCGTATGGACAGGATTTTAAAAGCAGAAGGAAAATCTGCCGATGACTACAAAGTTGCAAAACAAGCCGACACTCTTATGACCTTTTACAATCTTGACAAAGATGAAATTGATAATATTCTTAAAGGACTTGGTTATAAACTGCAAAAAAATTATCTGAAAAATAATCTTGAATATTATTTGAGAAGAACATCACATGGCTCAACATTAAGCCGTATTG
>JADFUO010000310.1 GCA_015222115.1 Bacteroidota bacterium
TTTGATTTAAAAGTTACAGGTGTAATAAAAGACGTTCCTGCTCAATCACATTTTAATTTTGATTTTATTGCTTCAATGTCATCAGTTGGCAGAATATACGGTGGGAGCTTGCCGCAAACGTGGGTTTGGAATCCATGCTGGACATATTTACTTCTTGAAGATGGAGCAGCTCCTGTTTTGGAAAAAAAGTTTCCCGATTTTATTAATAAATATTTTAATGATGCAGAAAAAAAGAATATTTCGCTTTATCTCCAACCATTGACGGATATACATTTAAAATCAAGACTTGATTATGAATTAGAGCCCAATAATAATATTTCGTATATCTATATCTTATCGGCAATTGCAGCATTTTTACTGATAATTGCAAGTATTAATTTTATGAACCTTGCAACAGCAACATCTGCTGCCAGGGCAAAAGAAATAGGAGTTAAAAAAGTTGTTGGTGTTTACCGTTCACAGTTAATTTTTCAGTTTATCAGCGAATCAATTATTTTAAGTTTTATTTCCTTAATAATTGCACTTATTTTAGTTGAACTGTTATTGCCTGCTTTTAATACATTTACAAATAAAGATATTGTTCTTAGTATTTTGCTTCAACCCAAATATTTATTGGCATTAATTATTTTGGTATTATTTACAGGAGCATTTTCGGGTATATATCCGGCATTTTATTTATCTGCATTTAAGCCGGTATCCGTATTAAAAGGAAGTTTAAGAAGAGAAAACAAAAGTACCCTGCCAAGAAAAATTTTAGTAGTTGTACAATTTATTATTTCTATAACTTTATTTATTGGCACATTAACGGTTTTTAACCAATTAAAATTTTTAAGAAATGCTGATTTAGGATTCAACAAAGAACAAGTTATAATCATTCCGGTTAATCACACACCAATTGCCCGGTCATACAAAAGTGTTAAAAACGAATTACTCTTAAATACTGATATAATCAGCATTACGGCTGTGGATGATATATTTGGTGTTGCTCACAATACCCATGAATTCCGTCCTGAAGGATTTCCACAGGATAAATTGCAATTTTATCCGGCATTGGTTGTCAGGTTTGATTTTGTTAAAACATTTGATATAAAAATACTTGCGGGAAGAGATTATAATGAAGATAATAAAACCGACCCTGAAAAAGGTATGCTTATTAATGAAGCTATGGTCAAGCATCTCGGCTGGGGAAGTAATGAAGAAGCTCTTGGCAAAAAGTTTAGATCATTACAAGGTGAGGAAAGAGTAATTGGTGTTACAAATAATTTTAATACCACTTCATTGCATGAACAAGCAGGCCCATTTGTGCTGAATATTAAAGAAAACCCACGTGAAGTTATGTGGTTTCTAAAATTTATGGCTATCCGTATAGCTCCGGACAATCATAAAAAAACAATAGACTTTATTGAAACCAAATGGAAAGAGTTTGCTCCCAATCGCCCTTTTGAATATTCTTTTTTAGATCAGGAACTCAATAAACTTTATAAGGATGAGGATAATCTCGGAAAGCTTTCATTAATTTTCTCTTTACTGATAATTTTTATTGCAAGTCTTGGCTTGTTTGGTTTGACTTCCTTTATGGCAGAACAACGAACAAAAGAAATCGGCATCAGGAGAGTTTTGGGTGCTAAAGTAACCGATATAATCACATTGTTATCCAAAGAATTTTTAAAATTAATTGTGATTGCAATACTGATTGCATGGCCAATTGCATTTTTATTAATTGATGATTGGCTCAGCCATTTTGCATACCGGACTGCCATTAATTGGTTTGTGTTTATTCTTGCGGGCTTGTTTGCTTTAATAATTGCATTATTGATTACTGCTTACAAAGCCTATGTTACATCACAGACTAATCCTGTTGATACTTTAAAATATGAATAACTGAATTGTAACGAAAATTTAAATTAAGCGTCATAAATATTATTAAACATACAAATATATAAATCATGATCAAAACAGTAAAACTTACAAAAATCTTCAGAACAGATGAAGTTGAAACTACAGCATTAAATGAAGTTTCATTTGAAGTCAACAAAGGTGAATTTGTTGCAATTATGGGACCTTCCGGATGCGGAAAGTCAACATTATTAAATATCCTTGGATTGCTTGATAACCCAACCGAAGGTGAATATTATTTTCTTGATAACGAAGTGGCGAAATTTTCTGAAAAACAAAGAGCAAGATTAAGAAAACAAAATATTGGATTTGTTTTCCAGAATTTTAACCTGATTGATGAACTAACAGTTTTTGAAAATGTGGAATTACCATTGATTTACCTCGGCATGCATGCAAAAGACCGGAAAGCAAGGGTAGAGGAAGTTTTAGAGCAAATGCAAATGAGCCACAGGAAAAAGCATTTTCCATTGCAGTTATCTGGTGGTCAGCAACAAAGAGTTGCAGTGTCAAGAGCAGTTATTGCAAAACCATCATTAATACTTGCTGATGAGCCAACCGGTAACCTTGATTCAGCACATGGCGAAGAAGTAATGAACCTGCTTGTAGAACTAAACCAAAACGGTACAACACTTATTATTGTTACACACTCCCAAAGAGATGCTGAATATAGTCAGCGGATTGTGCGATTATTTGACGGACAAATTGTTGCCGAAAATATCAGGCAAAGTGTTTTGTAAGATGATTTAGATTATAAAATTAGCAACCTTTCACAATATAAAGTAATTAATCTAAACTCTAAATTCTAAACTCTTAAATCTAAAATCTAATTCACAATCATGTTTAAAA
>JADFUO010000311.1 GCA_015222115.1 Bacteroidota bacterium
AGCTCATACCAGCTGATGTTGTTAATAATCCAAACACTGCCTTAGGTGATGCAGATTTTTGCAAATTACCGAAAATTGAATTTTATGAAGAAGTTCATGATTTTGGAAATGTTATTCAGGGTGAAAAAGTAACCTATGGATTTAAATTTAAAAATGTTGGAAAATCAGATTTAGTAATCTCAAGAGTAAGCACAAGTTGTGGATGTGCAGTAGGTAGTTATCCAAAAACTCCTGTCAAACCTGGAAAAGAAGATGTAATAAGTGTAACTTTTGACAGCTATAAAAGGAAAGGATTTCAAAATAAAACAATAACGATTGTTTCTAATACACAACCCAATAAAAAAATTATCAGGATAAAAGCTATGGTTATTAATCCTGAAAAATTTTAAAAATTATTTTAACAAAAAACAACAACTATGAATTTATTACACATTATTTTAATGATGCCGCAAGAAGGTGAAGATGGCGGTGGCTTTATGTCATTTCTTCCTTTAATATTAATTGTTTTGGTTTTTTATCTGTTTTTTATTCGTCCGCAAATGAGAAAATCCAAAGACCAGAAAAGATTCAGAGAAGCAATAAAAAAGGGAGACAAAATTGTAACTATCGGAGGTATTCATGGCAAAATACTTGAAGTAAGAGAAACTACTGTTATAATTGAAGTTGAAGGTCAGAACCGTCTGACAATTGAAAAATCTGCAATTTCATTTGGAAAGGATAGCCAATTAGGGCAAAATAAATAATCAATAAATAATAAAAATTTGAAACCCGGCGATTTTATTGAATTCATCAAGAAGGTTGTTACACCAAAAGATGAAAAATTCAGAAATCAGCTTTCTATTTTCCTTATTTGTTTTGGTATTTCTTTTTTTATCTGGATATTAATAAAAACGTCAAAGGAATATTATTCAAATGTTGAATATCCTTTGGTTTATACCAATATCCCTGAAGATAAATTACTTACCAACTGCCATGACAGTACTTTGATTTTACGAATAAAATCAAAAGGATTCAGGCTTTTTTCAATTAAATATCTAAAGAAACATAGAGCTATCGGTATTAACCTTAACAGAGCTAACTTAAGAAAAAGCCGGTACGAAAATACAACCTATGTTTTAACATCGCCTCTGAAAAAAGATATTGAAAAAAAATTATATCTGACAGACGAACTAATATCAATTTCGCCCGACACTTTGCATTTTAATATTGAGGATATTGTGAATAATAAAATTCCAGTCCGCCCCGATATTTCTATTATATACAAAAAACAATATATGCTTTACGATTCAATTAAATTAAATCCCGATAGTATTATTGTTAGCGGCCCACAGGAAACAATTGACACAATTAAATTTATAAGAACATTAAAAATAGAATTATTAAATCTAAGTGAAAATAAATCATTTCCTATAAAAATTATTAAGCCAATAATATCACCCAACATCAAATATTCTGCTGATACTATCAATGTATTTATTCCTGTTGAAAAATATACAGAAGCAACTATTGAGATACCTATCGGTGTATTAAATAATGATTCAATCAACATTATAACCTTTCCCGAAAAAGCACAGCTAACTTATTTAGTAGCATTAAAAGATTATAAGCGGATATATCCTGAGATGTTTTCAGTAGGAATCAATTACAAAGAAAACATAAAAAACAATAAGACATTAAAACTGGAAGTTTCTAAGCAACCCGGTTTTATCAGAATTACAAAAATAAAGCCCGAAAAAGTTGAATATATTATTTTAAAATAATGCTTAAGATTGGAATAACAGGAAGTATCGGAAGTGGAAAAACCACTGTTTGCACTATGTTTGAAATTCTATGCATAAACGTTTATCATGCCGATACTGAAGCAAAAAAATTCCTCAACAAAGAATCTGTAAAGAAAAAAATCAAATATCTGTTTAGTGATAGTATTTTCGATAAAAACGGCAATGTTGACAATAAAATTTTAGCTTCCATTGTTTTCAACAATCCACATTCACTTGAAAAATTAAATTCACTGATACACCCTTTAGTAAAGTCGGATTTTGACATTTGGTTAAAAAAATACAAAAAGAAAAAATATATTTTACACGAAGCTGCAATAATATTTGAAAGTGGTTTTTACAAAGATTTTGATGCAATAATTACTGTTTCAGCACCAAAAGATTTAAGAATTAAAAGAATAAAACAAAGAGACAATATAACCGAACAAGAAATTTTAAAC
>JADFUO010000312.1 GCA_015222115.1 Bacteroidota bacterium
AAAAGAATCTATAACTTTCTATACGTAATATTGTAGGACTCATTTTTCCTCTTTATTGTGTCTAATATATTTTTAATAGCAAATATCCGTATAATATATCAAATATACAAAAAAAACTAATTCTACTCTTGTTTGAAATAAAAAATTTATTCAATTCTTGAAGTCATTGGATTTTTCAAACCGGAGTATTTAATTAATTCCATTTTTACAGAACCGACAATAACTGCTGCTTCGGCTAAAACCGGGAGGTGATTTTTGTCGTCAGTAACCCAGACAAACATAGGATATTTATCGGCAAAAACATTGCCGGTAGCCATCATCGGGGCAAATTTAAGGCAGTTGAATTTCCCCAGTTCTGTCTCAACAATTTCTTTCCCCAAATATTTAATTACGGAAACATAAACAGAATCATCAAGAAAAAAATCAATATCAAAAGTGCCGCCGGTTTCAACACTTGAAATATCAAGTGTACGGGCAAAAAACAAAGCAGATACAAAATCCTGTATGTTCTCGGGGACGTTTTTTACAGCGGTTCGGCTGGTTGCAATTCTTTTTTCATGATTAAAATAAACATCATCATCTTTTATGTAGCCGCCTTCACATGTCCTTCTGATAAATAAATACGGAACCAAAGCATCTTCATCAACATAGGACTCAAAACGGTCGTCAACTTTATAAAACCAGTTGAATGCACCTTTGGATCTTCCCTTTCCAATAATGTGATATGTGCTTCTGCCGTTAAATCTCTTATCTTCTTCAGTTACATGGATGGTAGCTTCTCCGGCTGTTAATTGTCCGGTCAGGAAAGAATCATAATAAACACGATATTTAAGTTTCTCACCTTTTTTAAATGCTTCGTTTTGGTGGTTACGTAGCCCCTGAGAATAAATCGCAGAAGTTAATAAACCACAAAAAAGTATTATGAATATTATTAATTTTTGCATTTAAATAACAATATTAATAATTTTTTTAGGTACAATTATCACTTTTTTAGGTGTTTTCCCGGCTATCCATTTCTGGGATTCTTCTGCTAACAAAACTGCTTTTTCAATTTCTTTATTTGGCATGTCAACAGGCAAATCAAGTTTAAACCGCATCTTACCATTAAACGAAACAGGATAAGTAAAAGTATTTTCTTTAATATATTCTTCCCTGAATTCGGGGAAAGTTGCATAAGTTATACTTTCGGTATTACCCAATAAATGCCATAATTCCTCAGCAATGTGAGGTGCATAAGGAGAAATTAAAATTGCAAGTTCCTGAAGGATTGCCCGTTTATTGCATTTTAAGTTTGATAATTCGTTCACGCAGATCATAAATGCACTTACCGCCGTATTAAATGAAAAACGTTCAATATCTCCCTGAACTTTTTTTATGGTTTTATGAAGAATTTTTAATTCATCTTTTGTCGGCTCTTCATCCGAGACTTTGAAATTATTATTTTCATCATGATACAGTCGCCATAATTTACGGATAAAGCGGAATACTCCTTCAATACCTTTTATATCCCAGGGTTTATGATATTCCAAAGGACCTAAAAACATTTCATATAAACGAAGAGTGTCGGCACCGTATTTTTCTATAAGGTCATCCGGGTTCTGAACATTATGTTTGGATTTTGACATTTTCTCTACAACCGGCAATAATTCTACAAATCCTTCATTAAAATCATCTTTTGAAATATTAAGATTAAAAAAATATTTTTTAAATTCTGATTTTATACTTTTAATATCTCTATATGTTGCTATTTTATAATCATTAAATTCAGTATAATTTTTAATTAGGTTCTTAAGATTTTCTTTTGTCAATTGATTCTTTTCATTAACATACTCAATTGGTATATAT
>JADFUO010000313.1 GCA_015222115.1 Bacteroidota bacterium
ATATAAAACTGATTGATATAATAAAAAAATTTAATAAATTTAATATCATCAATAATGAAACAAATGAAATAGTAATAGTTTTTATATTTAACATCTGGAAATTAGAATTAAGGAATGATTAATATTTCGGTAATGGTTATAAATTAATATGTTTTTTACCGGTTTATCAGGTTCTTTGTTAAGTTTAATTATTTCAGGGATAAATTGGTTTTTTAAAATTTTAGCACTGAGCCACAAAACAAATGATGTTGATGTATGGTATTCTCCGCACAAATGTTTGTAGTAAACAAAATCTTTATTTTCAAAATAATTTTTTATAAGATGATAATAAATCTTATCAAACTTTGTATCACCGTTTATTCCAAAAATTATCAGGTCAATATCGTTTGTATCAATCTTCGCATTTTTCAAAAATTCAGTAATATTATCTTCAATAATCTTATAATTTTCAGGTTTATAAAAGGTGGACACCGATGATATTTTAGCATAATTATGCTTTGAATCCGTATTTGTTAAAACAAAAAACGCCGCACCTTCACCTGCAATGCTGCCTCGTGTTTTATAATCTAAAAGTTTTAAATTGCTGATTGCCGGATTTTTCCAGTGTCCTAAACGTTTCGTAATAAGAAAAGAGTTATGAGTTATTTCGTCGGCAGCACCTGTTAAAATATTATTTATGGAATTTTCCTTTAATAACATCATGCTATCCAACAAAGCGCTTTCAAAAGATATTCCGCGATGTACATAAGTATTATTATAATTATGGCATTTAAGCATAAGTGCAATTTGAGCGCTTATTGTGTTATGTGTTGATTGAATAAAAGGAGTAGGGGGGAGGAGTTCTTCATTGTTTGTAATCATTGAAAACAGGAACTTTTCGGTATCTTCAATACAACCTAAGCCTGTACCTGTAATTATTGCATCGGGAATATCAATATTAGCATCATCAAGGGAAGTTTTAGCAGCATATATTCCCATTTTGATTATCCTGCTCATTCTTCGCAATAACATGGGCTTTATATACTTTTTATAGTCAGGTTCAATACATTTGAGATAATCATCCTGATACTCTGCTATTTCCTCTAAAAAATGCTCATTATTAAATGTATTTTGCGGTGAGATGATACCTATGCCTTTTATATAGATTTCCATAATAAATTAGCTATACTAAAAACGGGATAAATTATTGCATTTTTTAGTCCCTAACGGGACAATAACTACCAAAAAGAAACAAATCAAAATGTACAAAACTTGTCCGTCCATACGGATTTCTTTCAGTCATATGAAGCGAAGCAAATCCGTATGGATGGATTTACCCCGTTTGATGTATACCAGTAATATTTTCTTCATAGAATAATGTTTCAGTGGTTTTTAAAAATAGTTTACCTGTAAGTACCAATAAAGCTAAAACTAGTTTCTTTTTTATATCTTTGATTAAAAAGTTACAAAATTAATCAAACCCTTGAAAATATCAAAGTTGTATTATTCCCTCCAAAGCCGAAAGAGTTTGACAATACATTATTTATTTTAACATTTTTTATCAAACTTGTTAAAGGACTAAAGTTTAGTTCTTTCATTTGTTGCCCGAAATTCAGATTGGGAAATATTGTCTGATGCTTTATTGACAAAACACTCAAAACCGCTTCAATTCCCCCGGCAGCACCCAATGTATGACCTGTAAACGATTTAGTAGAACTTAACTTTGGTATTTTATTATCGAATATTTTCTCAATTGCCTTTCCTTCCGAAAGGTCGTTATTAACTGTACCTGTTCCGTGGGCATTAATATAATCAATCTTTTTAGTTGAAAGCCGGCTCATATCAATAGCTCCTTTCATTGCTAAATAAGCACCATAGCCCTCAGGTGAAGAAGCTGTTTGATGATATGCATCACAGGAATTGTTATATCCTTTTAATTCACACAATATTTCTTTGTTCGCAGAATTTACGGCTCTTTCGGATTCTAAAACTAAAAAACCTGCTCCTTCACCGAGTGTAAGCCCGTCCCTGTTATTATCAAAGGGTTTGCAACCGGTTTTATCAAGTATCATTAAAGTGTTAAATCCATTCAGGGTGAATTTGGTTAATGAATCGGTGCCGCCAACAATTACTCTGTCCAGAATACCATTTTTAATTAATCTTGCCCCAAACATTATTGAATTAGCTGATGATGAACAAGCTGTGCTAATAGTTGTTATGTAATCCTTTATGCCGAGAAAATCTGCAATTTTTTCGGTGCTGTCGCCGCAATCGTGAGTAACAATATCAATTAATTTGCCTGATTGATTATCCTGAATGAAACTGCTGAAAAAATTCTCGCTTTTATCCATTCCACCGACAGATGTAGCAGAAACAAGTCCTGTTCTTACTTCGGATATATCTTTAATGCCAGAACTTATAACTGCTTCTTTTGCTGCTATCATTCCTAACAGTGCGGTTCTTGTGTAACCTTGTCCGATAGCAAGA
>JADFUO010000314.1 GCA_015222115.1 Bacteroidota bacterium
GGAGTTCCACCTTCACAGCCGCTTTCTCCCTGTAAGAACTTACATTCAAAACATGCTGTACTACCCTCAATATGCTCCGCAGTTGTTATCGTTCCGCTTAAATGATCATACCATCCCCGTGATTCAAAAAGTGTGTCTTCAAAATCTTCCTGAAAGAGGATTATCGGATCTGCAATTATTGGGTTATTGCCGGCTAACTTTTGAATCTGTGCTACAGCTATTTGTGCTATAGATAGAACCATCAATATTAAAAAAATATTTTTCATCTGAAAATAATTAATATTTCCTTTTAAACTGACACTGAACAGGAATGCAAACAGATAAAGAAACAAACAGCACTAAACCAGTCAGTTAGTCTATACGAAAATAGTTAAGTTTATGCGTTTCAGTATAATCAGCCGGTTAGCAGTTTAAAACCGTTTACCGGCTAATATTATTTTCTATTGTAAAAGTAACATTTTTTTGTCTCTGAATAAACATCTCCTGCTTTCAACTGATAGAAATATATTCCTGAACCGACAGGTTCACCAGTGTCGGTTGTTCCATCCCATACCACCGAATGTTTTCCGGCTGGTTGTTTTTCATCTGCCAATGTCCGTACTTCCTGCCCTTGCATATTATAAACCATTAAAATTACTTTGCCGGGTACCGGTAACTGATAACCAATTACTATTGAGTGAGAAAAAGGATTGGGGTAATTATTAAGACCATATAATCGCGGTTCAATATTTTCCTCGAAACCCACACCTGTTTCAGGATTTACTTTTACTATATATACATTATATTCACCTTGTTCGTAAATGTAAGTATCGCCAACAACAATATATCCTTTGTCTGTAGTTTGCTGTACATATCTGCCACGGTCAAGGTCTTCCCCGCCAATTGTTTTTGTCCATAAAGTATCACCATTACTTAATGTCTTTATCAGCCATATATCATAATTACCTGCTCCGAACGATTCGGTAAAACCTGCAATGATATACTCTCCGTCAACAGTTTGCTGAACTGAGAAAGCACGGTCATCATCAATTCCGCCGTAAGTTTTGTTCCATACTTCATTACCGTTGTTATCAGTATTGATTAACCATACATCATAATCACCTGCACCAAACGACCTGGTATAACCGACAATTGTATATCCATCATCAGGGGTTTGTATAACAGAATAACCATGTTCGGGGTTACTTCCGCCAAAAGTTTGCGACCATGATTCATTACCATTAGCATCGGTTTTTATTAACCAAACATCGCTGCTGCCTGCACCGTAAGAATAAGTATATCCTGTGATAATATATCCGCCATCGGAAGTTTGTCTGACGCAATGTCCGACATCATAATTATCGCCGCCATAAGTTTTTGTCCATGTTGTATTACCTTCGCTGTCTGTTTTTATTAAAAAGACATCCCAAATATAATAAGCACCGGGATCTTTACAACCTATAACAATATAACCGCCATCGTCTGTTTGTTGAACAAAGTATCCCCAATCCCAGCTTGTTCCACCAAAAGTCTTAGACCATAATTCATTACCAAGCTCATCAGTTTTTATCAGCCAGATATCATAAGCTCCACTTCCGAACGAAGAGGTAGTACCGGCTATTATATAACCTCCGTCAGTAGTTTGCTGAACTGATTGTCCGCGGTCTTCAGAAAGACCGCCAAAGGTTTTTGACCATAAAATATCTCCATTGCTATCGGTTTTTATCAGCCATGCATCATAGTTCATACCCCCGAACGAATAATCGGCAATCACGATATAACCCCCGTCAGTAGTTTGCTCAACCTGCTCCGCCCAGTCGAAAAAGCTTCCGCCATACATCCTTGTCCATGTTGTATCTGGTGCCGGTTGAGCTGATAATATTGTGGAAATCATCAATAAACCAAATAATAAAATAAATTTTTTCATTTTTCATTTTTTTATGGGAATTAAATTTCCCTGATTTTCTAAATTATTTTTTTAATCATTTTAATTAGTTTTTATTAAAATTAATATGAATTTCTTATACAAATAATTAACTTTAAACTTTTTACCCATACGGGCTAACTTCGTGTCGCTTTTATCTTTTATCTTGGATATATTATTCCATCAAAACCATCTTCTTAACAACCGAATGTCCTCCGGCGGATAGACGATAGAAATAAACACCTTCGCTTAATCCTCTACCATCAAATTCAACCTCATATTCTCCAAGTTGCTTTTGTTCATTAATTAGTGTAACAACCTCATGACCTAATACATTATATACTTTTAATGTTACCTTTCCCGCAACTAATAACTTATAACTAATAACAGATAACCGATTAAACGGGTTGGGAGCGTTCTGATGGAGCACAACATTAATACCTTGTGATTCATTAACAACAGCTTCTTCAATACCTGTATAAAGCTGGTTGCAAAGAAATGTTACTTCCCTTGTTTCTCCTTCTTCTAATAGGGGTTCACCCTGATACCAGACATACATAAGGGCAAAGTTATCTTCAACAACGACTTCTATTGCGTCGGTATAAAGGATTTCAATATTATCAGCAAAAAAAGGAAGGATTATTGCAGGATGACGTTCGCCCCATTTGCCGTTAAATCCCGGTGAACCTTCCCTGTTCATAGTAATTTTAAAAGTAACGGTATCTTTGTCAATTCCTTCATTTATTGTCAGGTCACTTATAAAAAGGGGTTCCTGAAAAACACCTTCATTAGACATTTTTACCTGTAATGCGGGGTCACCATAAAGAGCCGAACCATTCAGGTCGGGAGGGTCAGTTCCGGGAGTGTTATTAAATATGTCAAATTTAAGCGCTTGATTAGCAAGAAAAAATGCTTCAGCCCAAGTATAATTTCTTGCAACTTTATAAAAATATGCTTTAGTTCCTCCATGCTGATGAGAACCGGAACCTTCGTTAATAACATAACCTGTATATTGATATGCTCCACCGCTGTGGATCCATGAGGGAGCCATAGAACTGCCACCTGAAATTTTGCCGATTTTACAATTCCCCAGTCCAAAATATATTTTGGGATGAGTTGAATTTATGTTTGTATCGAGTCCGCTGTGTGGGTCACCATAAACCTGTCCGGAACTTGAGCGAAAAAATCCTTCTAGATCAGAGTCAGGATAATGTAATTGCCATACATTGTAATTCCCATGACCGCTTGTATAAAAAATATCTACCGGATCATAATTAAAAATATTTATTCCTTCATTGATCATAGTAACCAGCCAATTGGTTCTGTCTGTTGGTCCGTCGGTATAAGCTGTTGTCCCGGCAAAATCCGGATACTTAACGAAATAACTGCCATAAGTAGATTCGCTTGTTCCTATACCTTGTGTGTAATAAGTTAAATCACAGCTGGTTGTTCCTCCAAGCACGGTTTTTATCTCAAATCCTGATGAGCCTGTAACAATATTCATGGCATACTCTGCATTATAGCCGGTTATAATTCCCCAGATAGCATCGCAATATTCATCATCATCCAATCCTCTGATAAAGTTCCAAACAAAACCAAGTATAAAAGTTGATGAGGCAGTTGAAAGAGTACTTACAAAACCAATGTGAGTCGGCTGATAAGCAGCAACAGCTTCCTGCACATCATAAAGTGTACTATTCCAAATAAATAATTGACCCTGATACTTTGCTACAAGCGA
>JADFUO010000315.1 GCA_015222115.1 Bacteroidota bacterium
GTAATCTGTTGAACCCTTCCTGGGGCTTCCTGAGACTCCGAAGATCTTTATCATGGTATGACTCCCTGAAAATTGTGTGTTTTCATTTATGGGTATAATGGTTTATAAGTATTGATTGTGGGATTTTTTTAAGTTGTTAGGGAAACTTTATGTGTAGGTGACCTTCATGAATAGTTAGGAGAACTGTCAAATGTCAAACAAAATAATCCGTCCCGCTTCAATTGTTAAACAAGGTAATTTAATACTATATGCTACATCGTTGAAAGTTGAACAGTTAATAATGCCCAATTTTTATAATATTGAAAGACTTGATCCTGAAAATGCAAATGAAAAAGGTTACCAGCGATTGCTGAATAAAGGAAGAACAAAAAAACTTGCAGATTATATTGTAGCAGGACACGAAACAAAAGATGCTTTCTTACCTACAAGCATTTTTTTGGCAACTGATAAAAATTTAGTTTTCAATTCGGTAAACAATACTATTGAGATTGATATTGATGAGATTGGCCCTTTTAATATAGTCGATGGACAACATCGTGCTGAAGGATTAAAAATGGCTGCTGAAAAAAATAGTGACGTTTTACAGTTCGAAGTTCCTGTTAATATTGCTGTAAATCTTATGGAAATTGAACAGATGTGCCATTTTCTGATTGTAAATACTACACAAAAAAGTGTAGATGAAGGTGTTGCCCAAAGAATTCGTGCAAGATTAACACAAGCAATGGGAGTTGATGAAACTCCAAATTTGCCTAAGTGGATTTTAAATTCAGTTCAAAAAGGTGAAGATGAAAAAGCATTACAATATGTTGATTTTTTAAATGATAATAAAGATAGTCCGTGGCTAAATAAAATAAAAATGGCAAATGAAGAAAATAGTAAGGGAAGTATAAATCAAAAAAGTTTTGTAAAAACAATAAAGAGATATGTATTAGTAGCAAATAATCCTATTTTTAATACTGAGGACGAAGGCAGGCAGCACAAAATATTTTTAAATTATTGGAAAGCAATTACTAATATTCTTGGTGATGATGAGCCAACAGTATTATTTAAATATAATGGTGTCGAACTTTTCTGTAAATTTGCTGTTCCGTTTTTTAGTAAAATGATTAATATGCCCGATTATAAAGTTTCAACAATGCAGGAGTTATTAGCACATGTATTTGAAAACGTTGAAGGAGATGGGGCAGGAGTTGGTCATACGGATTTTTGGACGAAAGGTGGTACTGCTAGCGGTTTAAATGCTGGTGCGTTAAGCAAGATAAATACAGAAATGGTCAAAGCACTCCATAAACCAACAAATACCAAAAAAGAAAACGAAATGGAAATATGAAAATTGACGAAATGAATCCATTAACAGTGAATAAAGTATATTTTAAACTTACATCATACAAACAAGTACCTAAAGAATCTGGTTGCTATATTCTTTCAACATTTGATAATGAAGTTTTATATATAGGATTATCTGTAAATTTACATACTCGTTTCATGCAGCATCTCGACAATCCTAATAAAATAAATCCAACTTCAGAAGGTAAAGCGGTTTGGTTTAATTACTTAGTCTACGATAAAGAACTATTAGAAAAGGTTGAAAGAACGTGGATTAATCAATTTGTTTCAAAGCATGGTAAATTACCAATATTGAATAAGATAAATTCACCTGTAGTATAACCTTGAGGCCAAGCGCACAACATAGCCTATGTGAAAATTCCCACCTAAAATTGACCCACTCAATGTTGGGGAGATTCGTAAAGTTAGTATTTGCCATGCCATGCAATCACTATAAGTGATATAGCACCTATAGATGATATAGGTAATTGACAATGTCTGCTACAACAATAGCTGTATCTTCGGAAACAA
>JADFUO010000316.1 GCA_015222115.1 Bacteroidota bacterium
GCCTAATGGTATTGTTACAGGATTATCGCCATAAATGATAATTACAGGTCCTTCAAGGTCATCGTTACTTGGATTACATCCCTGATTTAATGCAAAACCCGCTACAATAATTAATGATATAAATACTAAAAATAATTTTTTCATGATATAATGTTTTAGTTACGATAATTCTAACAAAGGTAGAAAATATTTCATTAAAAATTGGTTAATCCATATTTTTTTTCTATATTTGCAATTGTAAAATATATTAACCTGTTTTAATAACCCAAACCAAGAATTATGAAAAAATTATTAGCATTATTTACAATTATTGGAATATTAGGTTTATTTGCATGTGGTGGTCCGGTAAAAGAACAAGAAGGTGGCGAAGAAGTAATTGTTGAGGAAGAAATTACTGAAGTTCCTGTAAGTGATACAGTAGAATTGATTGTTGAGGACTCATTGGCTGTTGAAGCACCTGAAGAAGATACTATTGCAAAATAGATCGGTGCAAGAAAATAAACTTAGGATTTCAAAATAAAAAAAGGAGGAGAGGAGCATTCCTCCTTTTTTTATTTTTATGCTTGGGAATGATTGGTATTTGAATTAATTTTGGCAAGAAAAAAAATTGTAAATCATTTTAAATTCGGAGGTAAAATTGGGAAATATTGCAACTTCAGGAAACAAAGGTAAAGGAGTACGTTCCGATTGTTTCATCACCATTGAACTAACGGATAAAGAGGGAATTGATATTCAATTACAAAGTAAAGTAGGGGTTATTTTTGGAGAAGAAATAATTAAAGAAATTAAAGATATTTTAAATTATTTTGGCATTACAAAAGCAAAAGTACATTTAGAAGATTCGGGAGCACTTGCTTTTATAATTGCTGCAAGGGTTGAAGCTGCCGTTAAGCAATTAATTCAGACGGATAAAGAATATTTACCTGAATTAATAGAAGAAAATAAATATCATACAACAAAGGACCATAACCGTTTTTCAAGATTATACCTGCCGGGGAATACACCGAGTTTGATGATCAATGCAGGTATCCATAAACCTGATGGAATTATTTTAGACCTTGAAGATTCGGTTGCCCCTGATAAAAAAGCAGAAGCTCGCTTATTGGTAAGAAATGCTTTACGTCAATTGAATTTTTATGGTGCCGAGCGAATGGTACGAATAAATCAAGTGCCGAAAGGCCTGGATGATTTGGATTTTATAATTCCGCACAATGTGAATTTAATTTTAATTCCTAAATGTGAAAGTGCCGGCCAGATTCATCAGGTAAATAAGAAGATTGATGAATTAAAATCCAAACATAATATAAAAGATCCTGTTTGGTTGATGCCGATTATTGAAAGTGCCCTTGGAGTCATCAATGCTTATGAGATTGCAAGTGCTGCCGATAATGTGGTTTCACTGGCTATTGGCCTGGAAGATTACACAGCAGATATTGGAACAAGAAGAACCAATGAAGGAACAGAATCATTTTTTGCAAGAAGCCAGGTAGTTAATGCTGCAAGAGCAGCCCGGATACAACCAATTGATTCGGTATTCTCTGATGTGGCGGATATGGAGGCACTCAAGCAAAATGTTTTAAGATCAAAAGCCCTTGGATTTGACGGAATGGGTTGTATCCATCCGCGGCAAATTGCAGTTGTTCATGAAAATTTTGCACCTGATAAAGCTGAAATTGAAAAGGCAAAAAAAATTGTAAATGCTTTTATTGAAGCTAATGAAAAAGGATTGGGCGTTGTTTCACTCGGAACAAAAATGATAGACCCACCTGTTGTTAAAAGAGCACAAAACACAATTAACCTTGCTGTTAATATGGGTAAATTGCAAAAAAACTGGAGAGAAGAAATTTAGTATCTGATTTAATTTATAAAAACATTTTAATGAAAAAATACGATAAATTAGTAAAAAATGCAGTTGGAAGAATAGTTCCCACAATTATTAACGGTGAAGAACATATACCATTCAAAGGTGTAGGTAAATATATACCTGATGGAAGAAAATTTGCACCTCGTTTATCTTCATGTGCCAATTATCCCGATGATGGAAATAAGCTTGTACCAAGTTTAAAAGAAGCCCTGATAAAAGCAGGATTAAAAGATGGAATGACAATTTCCACTCATCATCATTTCAGGAATGGTGATATTATTGCAGTGCAGATATTTGATATTGCACATGAATTAGGTATAAAAGATCTCAGATGGTTTCCATCAGCTTCATTTCCATGTCAGGAGCCATTAATAAAATATATGGAGGATGGTACTATCAACAGGATTGAAGGAAGCATGAACGGACCTCTGGGTAAATTCTGCTCCCAAGGAAAAATGAAAGGGATTGGTGTTCTTCGTTCGCATGGTGGCAGATACCAGGCAGTGCAGGATGGTGATGTGCAGATTGATATTGCAGTTATTGCTGCACCAACGGCTGATACTTTCGGGAATGCAAATGGTGTTAACGGGCCAGCAGCTTGTGGCTTACTTGGTTTCGCTCTTGCTGATTCGCAGTATGCTGATAAAGTTATTGTTGTAACTGATAATTTGGTTCCATTTCCTTGTATCCCATGGCAAATTCACGGTAACTATGTTGATTATACTGTTAAAGTTGATAAAATTGGCATCCCTGAAAAAATTATTTCCGGTACAACACGAATTACAAAAAGTCCCGACCGCCTTCTAATTGCAGAAATGACAGCAAAATTTTGCGATGAAGCAGGTATAATCAAAGATGGATTTTCGTATCAGGCAGGTGCGGGAGGTACTTCTCTTTCAATTGGAAATTATTTTGGAGATATGCTGCGCGAACGAGGTATTAAAGCCCGTTTTATTAGAGCAGGTAGTAATAAATATCCTGTTGAGATGCTTGAAGAAGGTCTTGTGGATTATATTCTTGACGGACAAACATTTGATTTGGAAGGTGTACGTTCTATGCGCGAAAACCCGAACCATATAAATACAAGTCCTTTTACAAGTTATAATTATCATGGCAAAGGAAACTTTGCAACTATGGTTGATGTTGTAATTTTAGGTGCTACTGAGGTTGATGTGAATTTCAATGCTAATGTAGTTACACATTCCGACGGGTATTTATTACACGGAATGGGAGGCTGGCAAAATTGCCTGTTCTCTAAATGTACAATACTTCCGATTCCTTTATTCAGAGACCGTATTCCTGTTATTAAGGATGAAGTTACAACTATTTGCGGACCAGGCGAACTGATTGATGTAATTGTTACCGAAAGGGGTATTGCAATTAATCCTAAAAGAATTGACCTGATTGAAAAATTAAAAGGTTCGGAATTGCCTATCAAAACTATTGAAGAATTAAAAAACGAAGCAGAAAAAATTTGTGGAGTGCCTGCTAAACCAAAATTAAGTGATGAAATCGTTGCAGTAATAAAATGGGTTGATGGCACTATTATTGATGCCGTTAGAAAGGTTGAATAGGAATAAAACAGATAAGAAGGAAGACAACTGGAATTTGGAAATTTGTTGAAATTGGTAGAAATAAATAGAAATTGGTAGAAATAAATTCATATTGGAAATCCATACGGACAAGTTTGGAAATTTGGAAATTGAATGTTTATATTTTTTACGTTATCATTCTGAATAAGTTCCGGTGGCCATCGGAACAATTGAAGAATCCCTCGCCTTACTGAACAATAATTACTTAAGAATTATTTGGCTAAATAATATTTTGACTTATTATTAAAATCAAGAAAAATTCTTATATTTGATGAAATAAAATAATCAAATATAACTTTATCAGCTTTGCCAATAAGGAATATACTTGTAAAATATTGGGGTTTTTCATCATTCCGTCCGATGCAGGAAGAAATAATAAATTCCATTCTGGAAGGAAATGATACTTTAGCATTGCTACCTACAGGTGGAGGTAAATCCATTTGCTTTCAAGTGCCTGCAATGGTATCAGAGGGAATTTGTATTGTAATCACACCCCTAATTGCTTTAATGAAGGATCAGGTTGAAAGTCTTAAAAATAGAGGAATTAAAGCAGTAGCAATATATTCGGGCATGCATAGAAACGAAATTGATATTGCATTTAATAATTGTGTTTATGGTAATGTAAAATTTTTATATATCTCACCCGAGCGTCTTGAAACTCAAATCCTGAGAGAGAATATAAAAAAAATGAATGTTAATCTTTTGGCAGTTGACGAAGCTCATTGTATCTCGCAATGGGGCTATGATTTTAGACCTCCATATTTGAAGATTGCTGAAATTAGACAAATAATACCGAATGTTCCTGTTTTAGCATTGACTGCTACTGCCACTCCTGATGTTGTTAAGGATATACAGTTAAAGCTTGAATTTAAGCAAGAAAATGTTTTTCAGAAAAGTTTTGAACGTAAAAACCTTACTTATGTAGTGATAAAGGAAGAGGACAAGCTAAACAGACTGTTGAAAATTGCAAGTAAGATAAAAGGTACGGGAATTATTTATGTAAGGAATAGAAGAAAAACGCGTGAAATATCAGACTTTTTAAATAAAAATAAAATAAGAGCCGACTATTATCATGCAGGTTTGGAACAAAAAATTCGTGATAAAAAGCAAAATGCATGGATGAAAGGCTATATCAGGATAATTGTGTCAACCAATGCTTTTGGTATGGGTATTGACAAGTCAAATGTTCGTTTTGTTATTCATCTGGATTTGCCTGATTGTATTGAAGCTTATTTTCAGGAGGCAGGCCGTGCCGGCAGGGATGAAAAACAATCTTATGCAATCTTGCTATATGAACAAGCTGATATTATAAATGCAAAAAATAATCTTTTAACTGCATATCCTGATATCGATAAAATCAAATCAATTTATCAGGCACTGGGAAATTATTTTCAATTAGCTGTTGGTAGCGGTAAGGATGTTTCTTTTGATTTTGAGGTCAACGATTTCTGTAATAACTACAAATTTCCTCCATTAATAGTTTACAATTCGCTGAAATTTCTTGAAAAAGAAGGTTATATTTTACTAAATGAAACAGTTAATTCTCCTTCACGTATTCATTTTATTGTAAATAAAGAAGATTTATACAGGTTTCAGATTGAGAATTTATATTATGATAATTTTATTAAACTTATTTTACGGTCATACAGTGGTGTTTTTAGCGATTTTGTAAAAATAAGCGAGACTGAGATTGCTAACAGATCAGGGATGAAATCAGAAAATGTTTCTAAATTTCTTAAAAAGCTTCATCAATTGAATATACTTACATACATTCCGCGAAAAAACAAACCACAGTTATTATATACAAGAGAAAGAATATATAAAAAAGATCTGCTAATTTCAAAGGAAAATTATAAAGACCGTAAAAATGCTGCGAAAAAACGTCTTCAGGCGGTAATTGATTATGTGTCTTCAATAAATAAATGTCGTAGCCAGTTGCTGCTTGCTTATTTTGGTGAAACCGATTCAAAACGTTGTGGTAAATGTGATGTTTGTCTTAAACGAAACAAAATAGAAATCAATGAACTTGAATTTAATATTATCCTTGAAAAAATTAAGCCGATACTAAAAGATAAGCCGGTATCTGTAACAGAAATAGTTGATACAGTAAAAGGCGTTAATGAAGATAAAGTAATAAAAGTTATACAATGGCTGAAGGATAATGATAAATTGGATGTTGTGGAAGAAAACAAACTATACTGGAAAAGACAATATAGAATCAGATTTTAGTATTATATTTACAAAAAAATAAGTAAACATAAAAATTTAAAGTCATGAAAAGACTAGTTTTAAAAATTTTAGCTTTTATTTTTTTAATGGTTTTTATTAACCAGGTAATCGGGCAATCAGAAAAAGTATTTGTTGGCTTATCAGCAGGTCCGTGTATTCCCCTAAGTGATTATAAATCAACTGATTTATCTAAAGAAGAATCAGGATTTGCAAAAGTTGGATTCAATTTTAATATTTCAGTTAGTTACAGATTAAGTCATAACTTTAGTTTGGCTGCACTGGTAACAGGCTCAACAAATTCAATAAACAGATCCGCTTTACAGGATGAAATAACTGATATAAACAAGGAAGAGTTACCTAATACTTCGTGGTCGGTTGAAGCAGGCACCTGGGGTATTGGCGGCATACTCATAGGAGGCTTGGCTACACTTCCTCTTTCCGACAAATTTTTTCTAGATTTCCGGGCTTTATGTGGAATTTATACTGCTTATTCTCCTGAATATACATTATATGCAAACGCTATAGTTCAGGGATCACCTGTTACTTATACTTTTGAACGCGAAAAATACCATGGAACGTCATTTGCTTATAATTTCGGGGCAGGATTCAAATATAAAATGGGTAATAAATATTTAATTTTTAATACCGATTATACAGCATCTAAACCAGAGTTCAAGGATGTTAAATTTCATAATATAGATGGTACTATCAATACCCAAACTTTTAAACAAGATATTAATTCCCTGAATGTTACTATTGGGATGGGCTATTATCTTTAAAACTTGATTTAGGAATAACATAGTCTCTAAACAAAAGAGGCTGCCCCCTTTTGAGACAACCTCTTTTATAAATTTTTGTAAATATTATTTTACTGTTTTTTGCAAGGAGGCACCTGGTTTAAATTTAACAACTTTTTTAGCTGCAATATTAATTTCTTTACCTGTTTGTGGGTTTCTTCCTTTTCTGGCAGCTCTTTTAGCCACACCGAAAGAACCAAAGCCAACCAATGCTACTCTTTCACCTTTGGTAAGTGCCTTTGAGGTTGCACCAATGAATGCATCTAATGCTCTTTTGGCATCAGCTTTTGTTAATTTTGCGTCTGAAGCAATTGCTTCAATTAATTCTGCTTTGTTCATTTTTTTGAGTTTTAATTAATAATTATAATAAAGAAGATATGCAAATATAAGTTATTTCAATAAAAAAACAAGAAGATTATTCTAAAACCCTTGAAAATGTTAATAAAACAAGCGTTTTGTTAATAACTCATCGCATAAATGACCATTATAGTAAGCGTTTTAGTTGATTTTGGGCTATTTTAAGTTTACTTTCCATTTTTCATTAATACTAAAACCTCTAAGAAAATCTGCAATTTTTATTCTTTTCTTGCCTGCTAACTGTAGTTCTTTTATAAGTATAATTCCATTATTAACAGCAATATTTAATTTTGTTTTTCCATCTGTAATAATTGTACCTGGTTTAAATGAATGTGAGATATTTTCAGTGGATACAGAGAAGATTTTTATTGAAAACATTTTGTTTTCAGGTGAGATCAGTTCTGTAAAAGCAGCAGGGTAGGGGCTTAACCCACGAATAAGATTATGAATTTCTGATGTGCTTTTCAGCCAGTTTATTTTACATATTTCTTTTGTTAGTTTTGGGGCTGTTTTTAATTTTGTTTTAGAGTTGATAAAAGCTGTTTGATCTGTTGTTGTGATATTGTTTTCCTCAATTGCCTTAACGGTTTTTAACAAGAGTTTTGCCCCGAGAATTTTTAATTTATCATGAAGTTCACCAAAATTTTCATCAGGCAGGATATTTGTTTTTTTCGAAAAAATAATTTTTCCCGTATCAATTTTATGTTCAAGTAAAAAAGTAGTTACACCGGTTTCAGTTTCACCATTGATAATAACCCAGTTAATAGGAGCGGCTCCTCTGTATTGTGGTAATAAGGATGCATGAAGATTAAATGTGCCTAATTCCGGTATTTTCCAAACAGCTTCAGGCAGCATCCTGAAAGCAACTACTATTTGAAGGTTAGCTTTAAGTGATCTTATTTGTTTTAAAAATTCCGGATCCTTTAAATTAACAGCTTGTAAAAGATTTAAATTATGTTCAATGCAGTATTTTTTTACAGGTGATTGTTGTAATTTTTTTCCTCTGCCGGCAGGTTTGTCAGGAGTTGTAATTACAGCAACAATGTTATATCCGTTTTTTAATAATATATCTAAGGAGGAAACGGCAAATTCCGGGGTACCTAAAAAAATTATTCTAAGTTCTTTTGTCATTTTGAAATTTTAGATAAAAATAAAAAAAAATACCTGATCAATCAGTCTGACCAGGCATTAATTTTTTTTATTCGGTTTATTATAGTCTCAAAATGTTGTATGCTGGTCTTCATTCTTCAAGCTATCTCTTTTGAATATCCAACAAGGAACACCGATTTTTGATTTACTATTTTATTTTCTAAATTCTTTTGGGCTGTTTTTCTACTTCTTAAATCAAAAATCGTTAATCCTTGTTCTTAAATCAATTTCTTTTGGCTTGCATATAACTAATAACTAATAACTTATAACATATAACTTAACTTATTACATTTAGTAATACACATATTAACATACAGATTACAGAATTAATAATCCTTAGCTGATAAACTTTTAGCACGGGCAATGTATTTGTCAATCTCTCTGGCTTCGTAACTTTTATAAAATTCCTTTTTAATTCTTTCATAAATTTTTAATGCTTTGTTGTATTCACCAAGTTCTTCGTAAGTCCATGCTGCTTTCATTAAAAATGTTGGAGCAGTGAATTCATTGTTGCTTTTTCCTGCGGCTTCCAAAAAGTAAGTTATTGATTTTTCAGGATCACCGAGTTCCATGTAGGCATCACCAATTGCGGCTGAAGCCATAGGTCCTATGATTTGATCAGAACTGCTGAAATCTTTTAAATAATCAATTGCTTCTTCAAACTCGCCATTTTTTAAAAAACAAATCCCTGCATAATAATTTGCAAGATTTCCGGTTTTAGTACTACTGTATTCGTCAATAATATCAAGGAATCCCAGATAGTTGCCGTCGCCGTATAATGCTCTGTTTAAAGAGTCTTGCTCAAAATACATTTCAGCCATGAATATTTGGGACTGTGCTTCCTTTTCAAGAGGTGCAAGATAAAATTTCTTGTATCCAAAATATCCTAAAATTAAAACCACAATTATTCCAACGATTATAGTTAATATTTTCTGGTTTTTTTCAATAAATTGTTCGGTTCTACCCAATACTTCTTCAACAGCTACAATTTTTTCTTCTGTTTTATCCTTCTTTTTTGCCATAGTTTTATATTTTTGTGGTGCAAAAGTAAATTATTTTATTAAGATATTAAATTTTGTTTAAAAAAATTATTCCTATTTTTACAAAAAATTTAAAATATGGGAAAAGGTGACAAAAAAACAAAAAGAGGAAAAATCATTTTAGGTACTTATGGAGTTAGAAGACTAAGAAAGAAAAAAAAGAATGTATTTGTACCTAAA
>JADFUO010000317.1 GCA_015222115.1 Bacteroidota bacterium
ATTAATCCGTAATCCGTAACAATCGTCACCCTGAGCTAAGTCGAAGGGCGTAATCCGTAATCCCTGCTTGCGGCAGGCAAACGTAATCACTCACTTTATCCTTGTCGTTGTTTATACCTAGGGTTCTTTTTGTTAATAATATATAATCTTCCCTTTCTGCGAACGATCTTACAATCCGTAGTTCTTTTTTTAACAGATGCTCTAACTTTCATTTTATATATCTTAAAATTATTTATATCTAAATGTAATTCTTCCTTTTGTTAAATCATAGGGCGACATTTCAAGTTTAACTTTATCGCCTGGCAAAATTTTAATATAATGCATTCTCATTTTCCCTGAGATGTGAGCAGTAATGATGTGACCATTTTCCAATTCAACACGAAACATAGCATTACCCAATGATTCAATTACTGTTCCATCTTGTTCAATTGATGTTTGTTTTGCCATTTTTAACTATTTAATATTTATAATTGTTTAATACCTGTTCAATAAATTCAAATGTTGATAAAATATCTGCCTTTCCTTTTTTTACTGCAATATCATGTTCATAATGTGCAGATGGCAGCCTGTCGGCAGTTCTTATTGTCCAGCCATCTTTTTCCTGAACAACATTTTTTGTACCGAGGTTTATCATCGGTTCAATTGCCAGCACCATACCTTCTTTTAATTTTGTACCTGAGCCTCTTTTTCCGTAATTTGGAATTTCAGGCTTTTCATGAAGGTTTTTCCCCAAGCCGTGACCAACTAAATCACGAACAACCGAATATCCAAATCCTTCAACATAATTTTGTATTTCAAACCCGATATCCCCTACTCTTTTTCCAGCAACTGTCACCTCAATTCCTTTATACAACGATTCTTTTGTTCTTTTCAACAGTAAAAGAATTTCTTCTTTAACATCACCAACCGCGAAAGTATAAGCCGAATCGCCATAAAAACCATTTTTCTTAACACCGCAATCAATTGAAACAATATCACCGTTTTGTAAAATCCTTTCGCCAGGAATCCCGTGTACAACCTGTTCATTAATTGACATGCAAAGAGTTTTCGGAAATCCTTTGTAACCTTTAAATCCCGGAACCGCACCGTTATCCCTGATAAACTCTTCAGCAATTTTATCCAGAATTATGGTTTTAACACCGGGTTTAATATGCTTGGCAACCTCGGCTAATGTTTTTCCAACAAGTAAAGAACTTTCTCTAATTAACTCAATTTCTTCCTCTGTTTTATAATGTAACATCTTAATATTTATTATCCCATAGACATTGATGACCTGCCTTTTATCCTGCCCGATTTTGTTAATCCATCATAATGACGCATTAATAAATGACTTTCTATTTGTTGTAAAGTGTCCAGAACAACACCTACAAGTATCAACAGTGATGTGCCGCCATAAAATTGTGCAAACGAAGTAGTTACACCAATTTTACTTACAAGTGCTGGCATAATTGCAACAAATCCTAAAAACATTGAACCAGGAAGAGTAATTCTGGACATAACCGTATCAATAAATTCTGCTGTTCGCCTGCCTGGTTTCACACCCGGTATAAATCCTCCGTTCTTTTTCATGTCTTCTGCCATTTGATTTGGATTAACAGTAATAGCAGTATAGAAATAAGTAAATAATACTATCATTATAAAGAAGGTGAAATTATACCAGAATCCGTTAATATTTGTAAATGCTGATGCAAAACCTGATAAAGCTTCTGAATCGGAAAAGCCTGCTAACGTCAAGGGCAGAAACATAATTGCCTGTGCAAAAATAATCGGCATAACACCTGCTGCATTCACTTTTAACGGTATATACTGGCGAACACCACCGTACTGGCGGTTTCCAATAATCCGCTTGGCATATTGCACAGGTATTCGCCGGGTTCCCTGAACCAGCAAAATAGTTATCAAAATCACAAACACCAATATTGCAATTTCAACAACAAAATATACTAACCCGCCTCCTTTCTCTTCCATTTTTGAAATAAATTCACCAAATAATGCAAACGGCAGCCGGGCAATAATACCAATCATGATTATCAATGAGATACCATTTCCTATTCCGTTATCTGTTATTCTTTCCCCAAGCCACATAATAAACATAGTACCTGCAATTAAGATTATAACTGTTGACACCCAGAAAAATGTGGAAGGAGCTGTTACACTGGGGTCAAAAGGAGTTATTGCCTCGGGCGGTAATGCCGCAACTAATTGAGTTCCAATATACGCAGGAGCTTGTGCCGCAGTAATTAATATTGTTAAATAACGAGTTATTTGATTGATCTTTTTTCGTCCGCTTTCACCTTCTTTTTGTAATTTTTGGAAATATGGAATTGCCATACCCAACAATTGAACTACAATAGATGCTGAAATATAAGGCATGATCCCAAGTGCAAAAATTGACGCATTTGAAAAAGCTCCTCCTGAAAACATATTCAACAAACCAAGCAAACCGGTGGTTGCCTGACTTTGAAGATTTGCCAGCATATCGGGATCAACACCCGGTAATACCACTTTTGAGCCCAACCTATAGATTAGAATTATTCCCAGAGTGTATAAAATTCTTTTTTTGAGATCTTCAATCTTATAAATATTTCTGATTGTCTGGATTAACTTTTTCATTCAAATTTAAATTTTATTTACGGTTCCATCTTGAGCTTCAATAGCACTAATTGCTGATGCTGAAAAGGAGTGAGCTGTTACTTCTAATTTTGATTTTAATTCGCCCCTGCCTAAAATTTTTATTAAGTCGTTTTTTGACGCTAAACCATTTTCAATTAACACATCAATATTAATTGTGGTAATTTTTTTCTCATCAGCCAGTTTTTGCAATGTATCAATATTAACACCTCTGTATTCCTTACGGTTAATATTTTTAAAACCGAATTTAGGAACTCTTCTGAACAATGGCATCTGACCACCTTCAAAACCTCTTTTTCTTTTATAACCCGATCTTGACTGAGCTCCTTTATGCCCTTTTGTAGAGGTTCCACCTCTGCCTGAGCCTTGTCCGCGTCCAATACGCCTTCTATTTTTTGTTGAACCTTTTGCCGGTTTAAGATTACTTAAATCCATCTTGTATTTTTAATTAATTTATATTGTGTCGGAATTTTCTTTTTTTCCTCAGCCTTACGACTGAAAGGAGTCCGTATGGAGCCTCAGCCTTAGCCTTCATCTCAAACTTTTTTAAAATTTACCAAGCTATATTATAATTCTTCAACTAAAAGCAAATGTTTTACTTTGTTAATCATTCCTAAAATTTGAGGAGTAGCTTCAACTTCTAAAGAATGATGCATTTTTTTTATACCTAATGCCTGAAGTGTTCTTTTCTGATCTTTTGGTCTGCCGATACCACTCCTTATTTGTTTTATTTTTATTTTTTTCATCATTCAAAAAATTTAACCGTTGAAAACCGTGTTTAAATCAACTCCTCTGAGCTGTGCAACAGTATAAGGGTCTCTTAACTGCATAAGTGCATTCATTGTTGCTTTTACAACACTGTGAGGATTTGACGAACCTTTTGATTTTGCCAAAACGTCTTTAACGCCAACACTTTCCAGAACTGCACGCATAGCACCTCCTGCAATAACACCTGTACCGGGAGCAGCAGGTTTAATAAACACATAAGCACCACTATATTTGCCGTATTGCTCATGTGGTAATGTTCCTTTTAAAACCGGCACTTTTATCAGGTTTTTTTTGGCATCATCAATTCCTTTTGCAATTGCAGCGGTTACTTCTTTTGCTTTCCCAAGTCCGAAACCAACTACACCGTTTTCATTTCCAACAACAACAATTGCCGAGAAACTAAAAGTTCGTCCACCTTTTGTAACTTTAGTAACCCTTTGGATACTAACCAGCCTGTCTTTAAATTCTATTTCGCTGGATTTTACTCTTTTTATATTTACGTTCGTCATAATTTTTAAAATTTAAGACCTCCTTCTCTAGCTGCTTCGGCTAAGGATTTAACTCTACCATGATATAAATAACCATTTCTGTCAAAAACAACAGATTCAAATCCGGCTTCTTTTGCTTTTTCAGCAATTAACTGACCGACCAATTTTGCCTTTTCAATTTTTGTAATTTTTTTATCAGCAATACTATTTGCAGCTGATGAAGCCGAAACAAGTGTTTTACCATCTAAATCGTCAATCAACTGGGCATAAATTTGTTTATTGCTTCTGAAAACAGTTAATCGTGGTCTTTCAGGAGTACCGTTAATGATTTTCCTGATCCTTTTCTTGATCTTGAATCTTCTGTATTTTTTCTTATCTTTTATTGCCATCTTAATTTAGTTATTAGTGGTTGAGTTTGATATAAATCTTAACATATAACATTTAACTTATAACTTTCTTTTAATATTTTTATTCGGAAGCAACTTTACCGGCTTTCTTCTTGATTTCTTCACCCTGGAACCTAATTCCTTTTCCTTTGTATGGTTCGGGTTTTCTGAATGAGCGGATTTTTGCAGCCACCTGTCCTATAAGTTGTTTATCATGAGATGTAAGTGTTATAGTTGGGTTCTTACCTCTTTCTGTTTTTGTTTCAACTTTAACTTCTTCCGGTAATTCAAAAACAATATTATGAGAATAACCCACTGAAAGCTCAAGTATCTGTCCTGCTGCTTTCACTTTATATCCAACTCCAACCAGTTCCTGAACAATTTTATATCCTTCAGAAACGCCGTGAACCATGTTAGCAATTAATGCCCGGTAAAGCCCATGCATTGATTTATGGTTTTTTTGTTCGGTATGTCTTTCAACCAAAATATTTCCGCCATTAATTTTAATTGTAATAGCAGGGTCAATAACTTGCTGAAGTTCACCTAATTTTCCTTTAACTGTTACAATATTTTTATCAGAAACAGTAACCTGAATACCATCAGGAATTATAATCGGTAATTTTCCTATTCTTGACATTAATTAATCTCCTCTTTATTAACTAATATTACATAAAACTTCACCGCCAGCTTTTAATTTTCTGGCTTCTTTATCAGTAATAACACCCTTTGATGTTGACATTATTGCAACTCCCAAACCATTTAAAACGCGTGGCAGGTTATCGGAATTTACATACTTTCTTAGTCCGGGTCTGCTAATTCTTTCAAGTTTTGAAATAGCAGATAATTTTGTTACAGGATGATATTTTAAAGCAATTTTAATTATTCCCTGTTTTGAATCATCTTCAAATTTATAATTCAATATATACCCCTTTTTATAAAGTATTTCTGTTATCGCCTTTTTTAAATTTGATGCAGGAATTTCAACAATACGATGTTTTGCCATTATTGCATTCCTGATTCTTGTTAAATAATCTGAAATTGGATCAGTAACCATTTTATTTTATTGATTTATTTTAAAT
>JADFUO010000318.1 GCA_015222115.1 Bacteroidota bacterium
GGATGATAGGATTTGAACCTACGACCCCTTCGTCCCGAACGAAGTGCGCTACCGGACTGCGCTACATCCCGAAATAAAAAATTAGTGTAAATTATAATCAGAATAAAAAATTTAACATTTGACATGATATATCTGACATTACATTAGTCTCCCCGGAGGGATTCGAACCCGCGACCCGCTGATTAAGAGTCAGCTGCTCTGCCAACTGAGCTACGGAGAGAATTAGTTTTTGCAAAAGTAATCAATTTTAAAAATCTGATTATCTTTGTAAGATAAAATGTTAAAATATTAAATGTCAGAAAGTAAAAAACATATTGATTCTGCTTTAAAGATTAATAAAGGAATAGATCAACCTGATTCGATTAATAAAAATGCAGTTAAAAAATTTAGGCTGGCTAAGAAAAAATCCATAAAACTTAGTGAATTTTGTAATGGTATAAGGTCAGGCAACAGGATGATATTGAGTAAAGCAATCACACTTGTTGAAAGTTCTTTGCCTGAACATCAAAAATTAGCACAACAAATAATTGAAAATTGTTTACCTTATGCCGGTAATTCAATTCGTATAGGCATTACCGGTGTCCCGGGAGTTGGCAAAAGTACCTTTATTGAAGCTTTGGGAATGTATCTTATAAACCTGCAAAAAAAAGTTGCGGTACTTGCTATTGACCCAAGCAGCCAAAGGAGTAAAGGAAGTATTCTGGGTGATAAGACACGTATGGAAGAACTGGCTGCAAATGAAAGTGCATTTATCCGTCCTTCTGCTTCAGCAGGTTCGCTTGGTGGAGTGGCAAGGAAGACAAAAGAAACAATAACTCTTTGCGAGGCTGCGGGTTATGATACAATTTTTGTGGAAACAGTTGGAGTCGGTCAGTCGGAAACTGCTGTTCATTCAATGGTTGATTTTTTTCTATTACTTATGCTTCCCGGTGCCGGTGATGAACTTCAAGGTATTAAAAGAGGAATAATGGAAATGGCTGATGTTATCGTGATAAATAAAGCCGATGGCGATAATTTATCAAAAGCTAAATTAGCTCGATCGCAGTATAAAAATGTTTTACACTTATTTCAATCAAATGAATCCGGCTGGAGCCCTGTGGTTGAATCCTGTTCGGCTTTATCCAAAGTCGGAATTAAAAAAATCTGGAATGTAATTACCGAATACCGGAAACTTACTAAATACAACGGGTATTTCCAAAAGAATCGTCAAAATCAGGCAGTTCAAATAATGATCAGTACAATTAATCAAAAATTGAAGGATAATTTCTATTTTAATGAAGAAATAAAAAAATTAATTCCTGCATTTGAAAAGAAACTTTTGTCTGATAAAATCAGTCCGTATGTAGCAGCTCAGAAGTTATTGGAAATTTATTTTAAGAAAATCGGGATAAAATAAAGAAAGATATAGAGGTATAAAGGCATACGGGAGGGTGTCCCTTATTTCCCCTATTTCCCCTATTCCCCAATTCAATAATAATATTTGTTAAGAAATTTTCATTCTTAATTTAATACTGATTAGTTTTAAAATTATGAAATATTGGTAAAGTTAATGAATAATGCGAATAAAGGGTTGAAATAGGCTTTTTTTTACCACTAAGGATACACTA
>JADFUO010000319.1 GCA_015222115.1 Bacteroidota bacterium
TGAAGCTTTCGGGATGTAAGTTAGGCTTATTGGCAAACTTTAATGTAAGACATTTGAAAGACGGTATTAAACGAGTAATTCATTAGTCCTTAGGGTGACTTTGTGATATCCTTTGTGCATCCTTTGTGGTAAAAAAAAAGTCTATTTCAACCCTTGATTCGCATTAATAATAAATTTAAATAATTTTATACCTTTACAACATTAAATCATAGAACAGAATGCTAACCATAAATGTAAGTAAGGTGAAATTTAAAATATTTTTTATAATATTTATTTTTATATCTGGTAATATTGGAGCACAAAATTTCATTCCTGCAAGTTGTTATATGATCAAAAGCCAATTAAAGGATTTCATTAAAGCAGAGATGGTTTATCCCGAAAAGGCAATTCAGAAAAAAGCCGAAGGAATAGTAGAATTATCGTTTATTATAAATCCTGACGGAAGCATACAGCATTTGAAAATAATTGAACCGGTAAGTCCTGAAATTGATAAAGAAGCTATTAGAATTTTTAAAAAAATTATTTGGATACCTGCTGAAAATTTTGGAAAACCGGTTGCAAGCAGATATACATTTTCTATAAAATTTAATATAAAAAAATATAAAAAAAATTGTAAAATAAGAGGATACGCGGAAATTACTTATCCTTACCAGCCTGTTGACACAACTAATAAAATTTATTCTATAAGAGATATTGACAGCAGTCCAATACCTGTTTTTGAATCAAAAAATTATTCATTGAACAAATTTATTAATGAAAACATTATTTATCCGGAAGCAGCATTTAAACAAAACATCTCCGGCATTGTAAAAGTTTGTTTTATTGTTGAGACCCACGGAATGATCTCAAATATTGTAGCTGAAGAACCTTTAGCTGGTGGATGCAGCCAGGAAGCTATCCGTATCATAAAATTATTGAACTGGAAACCCGGAATAAAAGATAAAAAAGCCGTGAGAGTAAAAATGAGTCTTGATATTACTTTTAAACTTTCACAAAAATCAAGACATCAAATTGTACCTAACAATCAAAATAAATCAATGTAATGAAACAAATTGGTTTGCTTTCCGACACTCATAATTTTCTTCACCCTGAATTATTTAAATTCTTTAAGAATTGTGATGAAATATGGCATGCAGGCGATTTTGGAAATATAAATATTGCTGATGAATTAAGTAATTTCAAACCGGTAAGAGCAGTTTACGGAAATATTGACGAAAAGGAAATAAGGATTGTTTATCCTCGTAAACTAATATTTTTTTGTGAAAATATAAAAGTTTTTATGACACATATTGGCGGTTATCCCGGAAAATATTACAAGAAAGCCAAAGAAATTATTATAAAGGAAAAACCGGCATTATTTATTTGCGGTCATTCACACATATTGAAAGTTATGCATGATAAGAAATATAATTTATTGCATATAAATCCGGGAGCTGCAGGTAAGTTCGGACTTCACAATGTTATTACAGCCATAAGATTTTCAATTGATGGGAAAAATATTACTAATCTGGAAGTTCTTGAACTTAAAAAATGATAGTGTAACTGTTATGGGTTATACGTTAAAAGTTATTTTATACGGATGAGATTCGATAATCTGTCATTCGATAGTAATTCAATAGTAATGCAATTGTAATTCAATTGTAAATCGATAGTAATTAAGTTGTAATTCAATAGTAATTCAATTCTACATTCATTATTCTTTGTTAAAGTGTTTGCGTGTTTATGTGTTATTGTGTTTACGTGTTTTGATTAAATTCGTAATTCGTAATCCGTAAATATAGTTGCTAACTGCGGACTGCTACTGCCACTGTCACTTTGTTTCAAACGTCATTCAGTACATTAAAAATCAACCAGGTTTACGAATTCCTTTTTAATCCGTTGTTATGATAACCTATGGATTTCAACGGGTTAAAATGTAAAGCCTTTTGGATAACTTTAAAATATGATTTATATTTGTCGGTAAATTGAATAAACTTCTACATTATAAGAAATATTAGCTGTTAGTATAGGAGTTTATTATATAAATAACTGCGTTATCATTTATATTTTACATCTGAGAAACCGAATAAAATAGATAACAAAGGTAAAAGTTGAAGTTAGCAAATTATCATTCCGGATAATTAATGAAATAAAGGCACGTAAAAAAGTGTCCGAACGCAAACTGAAAAGTATTATTGAAATAGAATGAATGGGAAAATAAATTAACTTTACTTAATTAATGTTTAACTAAAATTTTAAAAAAATGAAACATTTTAAACAATTAACAATTACAGCGTTAATGCTATTATCTTTCGTGATAGTAGTACAGTCGCAAAATCCGAGAGGCTCCACTACGGGACCTACTACAGCAAAGGGATATGATCATCCCAATCAGTACCTTGGTAAACAGGCTACATTGATTGCAGACAATATGGAACCTGTAATGATGCATCCGGCACAAAACACGGAAGCTCTTAAGAAATTAAAGGAAATGGAGAAAAAATTTGGTAAGAGGCCCAATATTTTAATCTTTCTTCTTGATGATGTAGGTTGGATGGATCCAGGGTTTAATGGTGGTGGTGAAGCTGTTGGTAATCCTACACCTAATCTGGACAGGGCAGCTCATAATGGTATAATACTTACCTCTGCCTATTCTACTCCTAGTTGTACGCCTACTCGTGCTACAATAATGACAGGCCAGACTCCTTTACATCATGGTCTGTTGCGTCCGCCCATGTATGGTGAACCTGGTGGCCTGGATGGTGTTACTACCATGCCTAAAATACTTCAGGAACTGGGTTATACCACACAGGGTGTTGGCAAATGGCACATTGGTGAAAACGAAGCTTCTCAGCCACAAAATGTTGGCTTTGATGATTATTATGGTTTCTTAAGTGTTTCGGATATGTATACCGAATGGCGCGACATATATTTTAATCCGGAAATAGCTCTTAGTCCAACACGCTTTCAAGTCATGGAAAAATTCCCATTCAACCATAACAATGTTCACTGTACTAAAGAGAGAGGAGCCGAAAAGGTATACTTGATAGACCTGGAAACTATTAAATATCTTGATCAGGACTGGGCCGATTACAGTGAAAAATTTATACGTAACATGGAAGATAGCGAAAAACCATGGTTTCTTTATCATGCAACTCGTGCTTGCCATTTTGATAACTATCCCAATGATGAATATGCAGGAAAATCACCAGCGCGAACAGTTTTTAGTGACGGCATGGTTGAAATTGATGATATCTTTGGAAGACTTGTTAAAGTGTTAGAAGAGACTGGTCAACTGGAAAATACTATTATTTTCTTTACTTCCGATAATGGTCCGGAAGCAGAAGTGCCACCACATGGACATACTCCATTCAGAGGTTCAAAAGGTTCCTCATGGGAAGGCGGAACACGTGTCCCGACTTTTGTTTATTGGAAAGATGTAATTTCTTCAAAAAAGTCAGATGGATTATTTGATCTTGCTGATCTATTCAATACCTGCATATCGCTAGCCGGAATGAAAAATGAAGATCTGAGTAAAAGAGTAGGAGCAGACCGCTATGTTGATGGTGTGGATCAAACATCATTTTTATTGGCTGATGAAGGACAATCAAACAGGTACAGCCGAATATATACATTGAATCAATACCTATCTGCTGTTCGAATTGATGAATTTAAAGTCCATATTACACTCGAGCTTCAGGATGCAATATTTCAACGTGGCTTTACAGGAGGCTTCAGCGGGGCAATTATTACAAATACAGGAGGTGGTGTCGGTACCAATTTATATACGAATCCACAGGAGGATGTAAGCGAGGGTATCCGACATATTCCTATTGGCGTAATGCTAGAAGCAGAAATTGATAGGTATTATGAGGTTCTTAAAAAGTTTCCTCCGCAATCGAAGATAGGTTTTAAAAGTAATTAGCCACCTGAATCAATATACAAAAAGAAACATTTCTAATTACTGTTGTCCGGTAAAAATATTTAAAATGGAGTAGCCCCGAAGAGCTAACCCCAAGTATGGTTAATTTTGTAGTGCAAACAATAATATTGACCATGAGTAAAAATAATGAATCAAGGACTGAAACAGGTGATAAATTTTATTTAGAATTTGAAAACGAAATCTTGGGAATAAATGTTTTTAAATCCCATGTAAATAATACCACTATTCGAATTGAAATATACCAAGAATCCCAAAATATAAAAAATGATAAATTGAGGCAATAACTAAAAAAACTGCCACCAATCGAATTCTAAGACCTATCCAAATGATTTTTTAATTATACTGAAACGCATCCATACGGACTAATTTTATGTCGTAAACTTTGCAATTCCCGAACAAGTTAATTGCTTGGTATTATGCAATTTGAGCGTGGATAAATTTGCAAACTCGTTTTCGTTCAGCTTATTTTTTATAAATTCGCCTTGCCGAAGAACGACCGATGGTAAACTTTATACCGATTTTTAAAGCATCACATGAAACGTAATATAGAAATATTTACTATTTTAGCATAGAATTTGGAGTTTAAGCGCAGACCACGCTGGCGGTAATTATAACAAAGATTTTAACATTAAAAAAAACATAGCAATGAAAAGACTAATTACCATTTATCCAATTCTGATTTTATTAGGATGCCAAAATTTGTTTTCTCAGGTTTTTTTCCTTGGGTTTGATCAAATACAATGCGGATTAATTACAAATCATGACTATACTTATGATAACTCTCTTACATGTCCTCATGGTACTGGTTATAGAATATATAAAAATGGAATCCAGGTTTTTGAAAAATGTATTGAATATGGTGGTTGTTCAGTGCTTGACATGATGATTATTAGTGAAACAACAGGATTTATTATTGAATCAAATTCAAATGGTCATACAATTTATAAAACAGTGAATTCTGGTGTAAATTGGGAACCGATTGGTGGAGGAGCCCCAACATTTTTAGGATTTTATTTAGTAAATCAAAATACAGGATACCTTGTTACAACATGGGACAATCCATTGGCGTTATACATAAGCAGAGTATCAGATATTAATACTATATTTATAACTGACTCAAATATTAACAATGATATTATAATAAGTGACACAATTTATGGGGACCCATTTTGTGAAATGGACACCTTAAGCTTTAAAATTAAAAATAATTTTGACACCATTAGTTATTATATATTATTAAATGTAGTTCCTTTGAACATTCAAGACATTTCAATAAAAAGCAAAGCAAGTATTTATCCCAACCCTGTGAATGACTATTTTACTTTTAAAAATATAGAGTTTATGCAATCAGACAATTGTATCACAATTTATAATTATGATGGAAGTTTTGTCAAGGTTTTGGAATCTTCTAAAAAAAAGAACTTTTACGTAGGAGACTTAAATACAGGAATATATTTAATTGAAATATCGAACAAACAAAATAAAGCGATTATCAAAATGATTAAAAATTAACTACCGCCAATCAAATTCTAATATCTATCCAAATCATTTTTTAATTTGAATGGATAGAAGATTAAATTAATTTTTTTAATAGAATCTGAAGGATTCAAATGTTTATAGAAAAAAATAAAAACTATCTCAACCTATCTGCTGACCTTATAAGTCTCTCATCTTTTCTGACACCCCTGTATGAAAGCACTAAAAATATCAATGAAATTATTGGCATAATTGAACCGGCTAAATCAAAATTTCCTTCAACGCCTGCCTGTTTTTCAATAATATTGCTATAAATAAAATAAATACCGACAATTAAAATAACGTTAAGTAAAATATTTATTTTTATTAGTTTAAGCTGTAATCTTCTTTTCTTGTATAAAAAAATGATTATAAGACTCAAAGCACCAATTATTACAACAAAAAATAATAATGGCAAAGTAAATAAGTTACTGAATAATTGTTCACTGCCGGGAACTAAATTCTTTAGTTCCAGTATATTTAACTGTAATATATGGAACTCCCCGTAATAACTGATTATTGGAAAGAAAAACATAAGCAGCATTGCAACAAATGCGATAAGTAAAAAAAATGATTGAATTCGATGTACCATAAGTCAATTTTTTTAAAAAACTGTTACAAATATATAAATCATTTATTAATCCGTATTTAAAATATTCAATTTATTTAATCCGGAAATTTTACAATTATTCAATGGATAAATACAGATATTGGCAAATTCATAACGAATATTCAGTAA
>JADFUO010000320.1 GCA_015222115.1 Bacteroidota bacterium
AAATAATATTATCGGTAGCTATGTAAACATCAGGCATTTACAAAAATATTTTTATTAGTTCTTTAAATTCTAAATTCTTAAATCTCAAATCACAAATTGTAGAAACATTACTTTACGGATAAACACTAATCAATAAATCCCCACTTTTTTTTCCATTCGGCAAAGAAAGGCGGAATTGTTAACATAAGTTCCCTGTTCATATTCAAAAATGCCTGAATACTTGTCCCTGTTGCAACAATTTCCATATCAGAGCTTCTGTAAATAATATATTCATGTTTTAATTTAGCAGCTTCGCAATTTATATATTTAGTTTCAATAATTGCTTTCTCGCCGTATTTTAATGATTTTTTAAAATCGCAGCTTAATTTCACTATTGGTGTAAGAATACCGTTTTTATAAAAATCATGATAATTAAGGCCGTATTTATTACCGAATGCTTCTCTGCCATCTTCAAAGTATTTTACATAGTTGCCGTGCCAAACCACACCCATTGAGTCAACCTCGCTGAATCTGATAATTGTTTCGGTTTTTATTGATAGTATTTTATGTTCCATATTTTATCAGCGTTCATCTGCGTAGATCTGCGTCATTTAATTGCTTAAAAAACTATTTTATTGATTTTGACGCTGATATACGCGGATTTCTTATGATTAAAAAAAATATAAAAAGAAACTAATCTCGAACTCACGTTATAATTGGCAAAATTAGACATTTTTGCTAATTATACTTCGCATAAATAAATTCAGTATATTTAATATCAAATGTTATTTTCAATGAATATTTTCATTTCGCATTCTGCTGCAACTTTATTATTACATTTTACTCTACCTGAAATTATTGTAACACCGAGAATTTCATTTTCAATTATTATTTCTGTATTTATCTCTGTATTGACACTTGGCAGGAAATATATCTTTAAATTTTTTATTGCTCCGATGTAGCCGATTTTTACATCCGATTTTCCTTTTTTTACCAAAAATCCTTGTCGTGCTGCTGCTGTTTGAGCAATATTTTCTATTAATCCTGGCTCACAGAAAAAACCATTTTCACAAAAAATATTATCCTCCTTAATTAAAAAACTTGTTTCGGTTTTTTTATCATCCGAATAAACAAGCTTATCAATCATAACCATAGGAGGCTTTTGTGGAATAAATTCAATTATATTTTCGTCCATTGATTTTATGGTTCTTCAGTTAAATTAATGGGTAATGTTATAAGTAAATAATAACTATTCTCATTGTAACGTTATAAAAGGCTAAGGCTAAGGCAATAATACAAAAACATCTTTAATTTTCTATTGTTTTAATTAGTGAGTCTAATTCACCAATTACATACCTATAGGATAGAATAAGTGCATTTTTCTCATTTGTATTATTTATAAATCTTAAAGCATAGCTTGCCATTATTTGGCTTATTATCTCATAAGCGCTTCCTCTTGAAATTTTATAAAATCTTGTTTTATCTCTTTTTTCAAATCTCCCAAAACCTTCTGCAATATTATGCACGACAGAGTTTGCCGACCTTCTAATATCCGAAATCATTCCAAATTTTTCTTCTTGTGGAAAAGTTTTCGTGATTGAATATATTTTAACTAATAAAGCAAAAGCTTTTTGCCATACAGTCATTTCAGTAAAATCCTTAAAAGCCATTATTAATTTTCGTTTAATTTTATATTTTACATCATCAATTTGACATAAAACTTATCTTTAACAAGTTATCAAAAATGAAATATTAAGAGTCTTAATTCCTTAGCCTCAGCCTTAGCCTTTTAGCAGGATATTAATTTTATAGATAAACATTATATACAAAAATGTCAGATTCATAAAAAACACCGAAGTGCCTTTATTTTATCAGATACTCCCATAATGGACCTTTTTTATTTTTTAATCTCATTTTATTCATAACTTTACTCATATCTTCGTCGGGAAATACCCATCTTTTGCCTGTTTTTAGTGCTTTATCCTTTAATGTTGAAATATCAATTTTATATGAAATATAATATTTCGGTTCTAACAAATTATTATTTTTACTGATGATTTTTTCCTTAATTGCTATTTCATGTAATTTAGTGCCGGGATAAATACGCATACCGATAAAAGGGAAAAATACAGTTCTGTTTATTTTTTTTGAATTTTCAAAAGTTTCATTTAAAGTATCTTCAGTTTCGCCATAACCTCCAAGTATCAGAAAATGGGCAAAATCAATACTTAGTTTATTACAGAGTTCCGATTTTTCAATTATATCTGACACGGTAAACGGCTTTCTATAACTTTTCAAAGTGGTATTACAAAGCGAATCCGTTCCAAATTCAATATGTGTTAGTCCGGCTTTTTTCAGCAATATTAATAATTTTTCGTCTAAGTTGTGCAAGCTGAAATATGCTCCCCATTTGATTTTAATTTTGTTTTTTATTATTTTTTCTGCCAATTCAAAATTAAAATCATTGTTAAGATTAAAAACCGAATCAGTGAAAAATATATAATCAATTCCTTTTTTAAAATAGATATCCGAAAGTGCTTCAATAATTTTGTCGGTATTTAATAATCTTACTTTACTGCCTTCAATCAAAGGATAAGTACAATAAACACAATTATAAGGACATCCCCGCTTTGATTGAATATTAAGCATTCCACTGTATTTCCAGTAATAATCTATAAGGTTTTCTTCAAAGCAAAAGTCCGGGTTTTTGAAATAATTCGTTCTTTTGTTTAAAACGATATTATTATTTTCAACATAAACCAAACCTTCAATATTTCTAAAATCAGAATTATTATCAAAGGAACAAATTAACTTGTAAAAGCTTTCTTCTCCTTCTCCAAATATTCCAAAATCAGGTTTTAAATATTCAAATAGTGTTTCAGGGAAAATCGAAAAACCCGAACCACCGATTATTATTTTTGATTTAGTATTTTTCTTTATTTTTTCAATTATGTTTTTATAATTATTTATGAAGCTCTCTTTATTATAAATATTAACATCATCGATATTACGTAATGAAACTCCTATAAAATCGGGATTAAAATCTTTTAAATATTCAATCAGTTCATCAATATTATTTAAAACAAGGTCAAATATCCGGATGTCATAACCGGGCAGTCTGCTTTTTAAATAGCTTGAAATATAAGACAAGCCAATAGGGTAAACAGGGTAGGGGATAGTGAATTGATTAGCAGATATCAGTAATATTTTTTTCTTTTTCATTCCGGATATAATAACAGTCTGAGTAAATACATCACAATAATAGTTAAAATTTGCCACATAGTGATGCCTATGACACAAAACACAATAATAATTAATTTGTGTCAACTACAAGTAAACTGAACTAAAACGAGAATGCAAATTTCTTTAATTGTAGTTTATTTAAAACCATGCAGTTAAATTATATGAATATTGCAAAGTTTACGACGTGTAATAAGTCCGTAGGATGTGTTTCAGTATAAATCTTATTAAATAAAAATAACAGGGTGTTCTTTATGGCTAACGTCAGAACTCACCAGCCACTACTAGAAAGGAGTTAGACGTTTGGAAAAGTATAAAACTTTGATAGCAAGACTTCCACTGAAAAGAGTAACCTGTAGTCGTGGTCTGGTGCAGTGAGTTGTTATGTTTAAAGTTTCGCATATCCTTCAATAGAGTTATACCTGGTGCCAGCATCTCCATTTATGTAAATAAACTAAGGACAAATTATGCTTTCTTCTTTCAATTTGTAGGCTCCCAAACATACTTGCCAGTCTTATCGATATAGCAATACTTGTTGTTAATCATGACACGTGCCAGTCCTTCAGAAAAACTCCATGCAATATCGAACTTTGGTTCAATGACTAGCTTCCCTGTCTTATCAATAAAGCCCCACTTGTTTCCGATCTTGACCGCAGCTAGTCCTTCCGAAAATCCTGGAAGCAAAATTTCCTTAACCTCGTGGATTTGGAGATCGATAGCGATTTCCCCTGTTTTGTCGATAAACCACATTTTGGTTTTGGATGTTCCTAATTTCAGTATTGACCTAAAACCACCAACGAATTCAAAAGATGATCCATATCCACCATTTCCAGTCAACGCAAGCCCTTCTGAAAAGGGTTTAGCAAAAGTGAACTGTGGATCAATAATATACTTCCCTGTCTTGTCAATATAACCGAATTTTTGACCTTTCTTTACCTGAGCTTTCCCCTCTTTAAAATAACCAGCATCATTAAACTGTGGATCAATAATATACCTCCCTGTCTTGTCAATATAACCGAATTTTTTACCAATCTTTACATTAGCTATCCCCTCTGTAAATGGATAAGCCCGATCATACTTCGGTTCGATGACTACCTTCCCTGTCTTGTCAATATAACCGTATTTTTTATCAATCTTTACCATTGCCAGTCCTTCTGTAAATGGATGTTCCATATAATCTTGATCATACTTCGGTTCGATGACTACCTTCCCTGTCTTATCAATATAACCGTATTTTTTACCAATATTTACTATTGCCAGTCCTTCTGAAAATGAATCAGCATCATCGAACTCTGGCTCAATGACTATCTTCCCTGTCTTGTCAATATAACCGAATTTTTCACCAATCTTTACCTTTGCCAGTCCTTCTGAAAATGAATCAGCAGCATCGAACTGTAGCTCAATGACTACCTTCCCTGTCTTGTCAATATAACCGTATTTTTTATCAATCTTTACCATTGCCAGTCCTTCTGTAAATGAATGTTCCATATAATCTTGATCATACTTCGGTTCGATGACTACCTTCCCTGTCTTGTCAATATAACCAAACTTTCCATTCTGTTCAATACTAAACAGCGGAGTTGACTTCTCTATCTTATTCTGTTGACCATAGGATACCGAAGTCAACACAGCAAAACAGATAAATAACAAAAAGCAATTTTTCTTCATAGTACACTTCCTTTCTTATAAATTTTCGGTATTACGCCTAATCTCTAGGATATGAGAAACTTTAAACATAACATATTATTAAGCAGCAATTATACGTATAATATATCAAATAAACAAGAAAAAACGTAATCCGTATAACACTCTTATTTGTAATAAAAAACGGAAAAATTTCATTTAATACGGATGTTTCTTTAGCCAATCATTGATATCATTCTCCAGGTCTAACGGATTGGGCATGTAGCTGAAATAAACGCTTGGTTTAACTTCAATAATTTCAAAAAGCTGGACGCATTTTGTTTCAGCTACATGCCCGGGTTAGGCAGCCTTTTACTTGTTTCATTCTAAACTAAAACTTCTTCATAGCCTCCCGCAATAACTCGCGGGTTTCTTTTGAATACCAACACTCAATGAAGGATCGTTGTTTCTCTTTCCAATGCGTTCCAATCTGAGATTCAGTCACCTCTACACGATTCCGTTTGATTATTCTATATGTATCCTGGGGGATTGAACCAATCGACTGAGCTTTCTCGATCGATTTCAGCAGCACATCTTCCAACGGAAGCACCTGATCCACCATCCCCATCTGCAATGATTCCTCGGAATGATAAAACTCGCCCGACTCAACTATTTCACGAGAATTTCGAATTCCAACTAAACTTTGAAGCACACAGTCAGCCAAGTACGGAACAGGAACTCCAAGCTTAATCTCATTCAGTCCCATTAACTTCCGCCCTTTTCCAATTATTCGATAGTCACAACACAGTGCTAAAATGAATCCGCCTGCTATGGCATGGCCTGTAATTGCAGCTACCGTCGGTTTGGGAAATGTATACAATTCCATACACCTTTCATTGAATCTTTCGTAGAATAGTTTGAAATCTTCTTTGGAAAGATAATAAAGTTGAGGTATGTCAAAACCAATTGAGAAAAACTTATCATTAGTGCTACTAAGAACAAGTGCATGAACATTAGTATCAGTTTTCAACGCTTTTAGCACTTTAGCAAGTTTATTTATAACCTCAAGATTTATGGCGTTTGTAACACCACGGTCTAACTTCAACACCGCCACTTTATCTTGGTATTTTAAGTCGAGCATATTAAAATTTAAAAATTTTCAATTGCCTCTAAAATTTCTGTTTCGGTACAAATTGTTGTTTCAAAAATAAAAATTTCAAAAAGTATTCATCAGAGAGATTTTAACTTCTTCAGCATTTTTATTGCATTCTGATTGCCCGGATCCAGTTCAAGTGATTTTTTATAGTTCTTGATTGCAAGCTCTGTATCTCCGTTATTCATATAAGCCTCACCAAGACTGTCATAAACATTTGCTGATTCAGGATAAACTTCAAGGTTGAGTTTGAAGATTTCTATAGCTTCTGATATTTTTCCCGTTTCAAGTAAAATGTATCCAAGAGTATTAAGCTCGTTTTCACCAAAATCATATTTATCCTGATGATGCTTTTTTATATAGTAATATTGCCGGATAGCCGAATTAACATCTTTTTTAAATATAGTATTCAGAAGCGCTCCGGCAACCGAATATTTAGCTATACTGATTTTTATCGTACTGTCAGCCATAATCATTGAACCGGCATTATTATATCTGAATTTTAAATTTGTTCCCTGCATTTCGATATTTGTAAACTTTATTGATTCACCTTCAGAATATTTCAGAGGTTTTCCATCCAGCACAACAGATGATATTTCATCACTGTAGAATACCACCTTTTTTGTCTTTTCTTTATAATCATTTTCTTCAAACACCCCGCTATTATGTATCTGAAGCAGAAGCTGCCTGCTTTTAAGGGAATAAATGTTGTAATGATTACAAAGTTGCCTGGTTCCCTTATTTACTGTCCATCTTTTCCCTGAAGATGATCTTGATCGCGAAAGATTTCCCGAACTCAAAAATATTTCAAACCGGTATCCGGTTTGTGCTTCAAAAGAAAGCAGTTCTTTTCGGTAACCATCAAGGTGTGCCTGAATAAGACTATCGGTTGAAACAAGTATTTTTTCATATTCATAGTCTTTTTTTGAAGTTTCAACGAGGTTAACATATTGAGATTCATCCAATCCAAAGTAGTCTCTAAATAGTTTTGCATAAGTGAATTCTGCTCCTGCCTTTTGGGCAAGGCTTTTCCATTCAATATTAAAATAATCCAGCAAAAATGCCTGTGCACTTCCAACAGGGTAAACCCTGTTTCTTAACATATCCTCGGGTGAAATTGAGTTACCGGTTATGCGGCCGTGAAAATCCTGCAGGATTAATTCAGGAAAAGAATAGCCAGCAAAGTCGTCAGGTAAAAAACTTGAGTAGTTTTTTAGCGAAGATTTGTATTGTAATGATTTGATAAGGTCAATACTCTTTTTTTCTACATATCGTGCAGTTCCTTCGTTTATCTCGAGGCCTTGTTCATATTTGGTAATAAATTGATCGCCGCGTTTCCAGCGAAAGTCGCGGACAGCAACAAATTGTTTTATTAGCTCACTGCATTTCTTGTCATTACCTGTTTGCATCATCTTTACTGCATCGATTAACAACTGCATTTCCAGATATGCAAGGGCAGTGTTTTCCTTGTCGAGTATGGGATATTTTTCTTCACGTCCCCAAACAATTTCGCCAAAATTATCATGCTGAAACTGATGGAAAGCCTCGTGAGCAATAAATCCAAAAGCATAAGCAACATTTGCCTCATATTCCTTGAAGTATTTCAACGGAATATTTATAGCAGCAACCCTGATTGTATCGACCTGAAAATCAAAAACCAGTTGTCCTGCAAGGTCTTTATATTGCCCAAAATAAATTTGAACATCTGTTCTCAGATCAGGCCAGTTCTCAGGGTATGAATTAAATCCATCCACCTCTTTCTTATAATTTAACAAAAGAGTCCACTCACCTGGTAAATAAACAATAACAGGGCTCTCTGAAAGATTATATCCGGGCCAGACAGAATCGGGTTTCTGTTGGAATAACTGAACAATACCCTCTATAATTTTAAGCGAAGTATAGTCTTCATCAGTCGGTTTATTTCTCTTTGACCCGCCCTCAAAAATGCAGCCACAGCATAATATTAAATTCAAAGCAATGAAAATAACCAATTTAGCTGTTTTCATAATTTTCAATACCTCTTTTATAATAATAGTATTGCAGGGATAATGAAATATATTGATATCAGATTTCTTTTATATTCCCCAGTACGAAGACGAATTAAGCTGTGAAGTAT